>JAUXGV010000234.1 GCA_030621915.1 Flavobacteriaceae bacterium | reverse complement strand
GGAAGCAACGTTAAAATGAAAGAAAAAGGTATTATTTGCGGCTGTGGCAATGAAGGTGGCTGTGAGACAAATTTAGACAATATAGATACGGCGGTGGCATCAACTAAAGTATCTTAATTCAAAATGTGGGTTTTTATATTATTTTGTATAATTACCACTATTCAAATTACTTATTACTTACTCCTTTTCGGGAGATTTTCTTTTTCAAAAATTAAAAATAAAAATGGAGTCCAATTCCCTGTGTCTGTCATTATTTGTGCCAAAAATGAAGCCTCTAATTTAATAAAAAATCTTCCTTACCTGGCAGATCAAGAATATTCAGAATTTGAAATTGTTTTAGTTAATGACAATTCAAGTGATAAGTCCTTGGAAATTATGAAGGGTTTTCAAAAGGAATTTTCTACAGTTAATAAATCTGTCAAGGTCATCACCATTGACAAAGAAAATGCCAAGGGGAAAAAAAATGCATTGAGTCTTGGGATCAAAGCCTCCAAATATGATCACCTGCTATTGACGGATGCGGATTGCACACCAATATCTAAGAATTGGATAAGCCGAATGGCTTCATGTTTTTCTTCTGAAAAGTCAATTGTTTTAGGATATAGCCCTTATCGCAAAATTGAAAATTCAATTCTAAATAAAATTATACGATTTGAAACCTTGTTCACTGCAATCCAATATTTTTCTTATTCAATGACCGGAATGCCTTATATGGGTGTGGGAAGAAATATCGCTTATAAAAAAATTAATTTCATCGAAGCAAAAGGATTCAGGACTCACAGAGAGATCATTTCCGGCGATGACGATTTGTTCGTCAATGAAATAGCTAATTCTCAAAATACAGAAATTTGTCTTTCAAAAGATAGCTTTATGGTTTCTGAACCTAAAATAAATTTCAAAGAATGGATCCGTCAAAAAAGAAGGCATATTACCACCGCATCTCATTATAAAAAAACTCACAAATTATTACTCGGTCTTTTTTATATTTCACAATTTTTATTTTGGTTCTTAGCAATTATTTTGCTGTTTCTAAATTATAATTCAACCCTGGTCATACTTCTTGTATTCATCCGTTTTCTAGTTTGGTATCCTGTCATTTTAAGATCTGCCGACAAGCTAGATGAAAAAGATTTAATAAGATATGCACCTATCTATGAAATTTCGATTATATTTATACATCTGTACATTTTTTTAAAAAATAAAATTGCTCCTCCAAACCATTGGTAAAGTATTCATGAAGGACAACACGAATATTAATTTATTGGTAAATCAAGCCAAAGAAGGCGATCAAAAAGCTTTTAATACCCTACTAAATACTTTTTGGAAGGATGTTTATCGATTTCAACTAAACAAATGTAAAGATGAGGATGAAGCAGAAGACACTACCATTAAAACTTTTGCAAGAGCTTTTGACAAAATAGCTACATATGATGAAAATTATCAATTTAAGACCTGGCTCCTTACAATTTCAAATAATATTTATATAGATTATTTAAGAAAGAAAAAGACAGAAACTATTTCCTTGAATAAGAGTCACAAAGAAGTTCATAAAATTATCGATGATGACCCATCCCCTGCTGACCAGCTCATTCAAGAACAAAATTTAGCTCAATTAAAAGGTTATATCAAGCAGTTAAAACCTCATTATCAGGATGTAATTAATATGAGATATTTTCTTGAATTGAGTTATAAAGAAATTAGCGAAAAATTAGATGAGCCCATGAACAATGTAAAAGTTAAGTTATTAAGAGCCAAAAAATTACTGGCTGAAATTATAATCAATACATAATTTATTCTGTTCTTTTTTAATTTTTTAAATGCCTCTAAATAAAAATATCAAATCAAACATTTTTAATCATTTAGGCCCGGGATTATTATTTGCCGGCGCCTCCATTGGTGTTTCCCATTTGGTCATGTCCACGCGCGCCGGTGCAGATTTTGGTTTTGGATTATTATGGGCTTTGTTTTTAGTTCACTTATTTAAATATCCTTTTTTTCAATATGGCCCAAGATACGCAACTGCAACAGGGGAAAGCCTTTTAGATGGATATAGAAAATTAGGTAAGGGAGTTTTAATACTTTATTTTCTTTTAAGTTTTGTAGTGATGTTTACCATACAAGCAGCTGTAACCATCGTCACTGCCGGATTGGCTATCAATTTATTTGGATTGACCGACAATCCTATAACCTGGAGTTTCCTCATTACAGTTATTGGGGTGGTCATATTAATTTTTGGAAAGTATAAGCTCTTGGACAATCTGATGAAAATAATTATCATTGTTCTGTCAGTATCAACCATTACAGCAGTCCTAGTTGCCGTTTTTAATGCAGATAAAACTTATAATTTTACACAAATTTTACCTCAGGGCGCCCTTGAAATTAGTTTCCTAATAGCCTTTTTAGGGTGGATGCCAGGTCCATTGGATATATCTATTTGGCATTCTTTATGGGCAATTGAAAAGAAAAAAGACAATCTTGAATTTGATACAAAAAAAAGCATCTTGGATTTCAATATTGGATATCTGGGAACGATCATTATGGGAATTTGCTTTATCACCTTGGGTGCTTTGGTGATGTTTGGATCTGAAGAAACATTCAGCAGTAGTGCCGGGCTATTTGCCGACCAGCTCATAGGATTATATACTGATAATTTAGGCAGATCCATGCATATTGTCATAGGTATAGCTGCTTTTACAACTATGTTTAGCACAACATTGACCACTCTGGATGCCTCCCCCAGAGCAATGTCGAAAACTGTAGAACTTCTGACCAAAAAAGACAATAAAAAAATGTATTGGATCTGGATTTCTGTTTTGTTTATTGGAACCATGATCATTCTGAAGTACTTTATATCGGAGATGGGAACTTTGGTTAAAATAGCAACAATCTTATCATTTCTAACAGCACCATTCTATGCTATCATTAACTTTTTATTAATTTCAGGCAAGCATACCCCAAAAGAATGGCGGCCTTCTTTGGGAATGAAAATATTGAGTTATTCAGGGATAATATTTCTAATCGGTTTTAATGTTTGGTATTTATCAAATTTATAGAACTCTATTGTAATCTTTTCTTTTCTCCCGAATAGTCATTTATTCTTTTATTTGTAAATTTGCATGCTAAATTTTCAGAAATATGTCGGAAGAATCTACGATAACAAAGCGAATCAAAAAACCTGAATGGCTCAGAGTAAAACTTCCTGTAGGAAAAAAATATACGGATTTAAGGGGTATTGTTGATAAATACAAACTCAACACAATTTGCACAAGTGGTAGTTGTCCAAATATGGGAGAATGCTGGGGAGAAGGTACAGCTACTTTTATGATATTGGGCAATATCTGTACCCGTTCCTGTGGTTTTTGCGGGGTTAAAACGGGAAAACCTGAAACGGTTGCATGGGATGAGCCGGAAAAAGTGGCGCGTTCTATTTATTTGATGAAAATTAAACATGCCGTTATTACTTCTGTTGACAGAGATGATCTAAAAGATGGTGGATCAATTATTTGGGCAGAAACCATAGAGGCTATTCGCAGAACTAATCCAACTACCACCTTAGAAACCTTAATACCTGACTTCCGAGGAGATCATA
>JAUXGV010000180.1 GCA_030621915.1 Flavobacteriaceae bacterium | reverse complement strand
CAATGAAAGGAAAATTTGAAGATTGGATGTTTGGCTGTGATATTTGTCAGGATGTTTGTCCGTGGAATCGTTTTTCAATTTCTCATAAGGAAGCCAAATTTGAACCCCAAGAAGAATTATTGGATATGACAAAAAAAGATTGGGAAGAAATTAATGAAGATGCCTTTAAAAAAATATTCAAAAACTCGGCAGTAAAAAGAACCAAATTCAAGGGATTAAAACGTAATATTGATTTTTTAAAATAGCATCTATCTGAATAACAAATGTTTTTTAACCTTAGCTCTATGTCTAAAATCAATCTTATATTTATTTTCAAACTCTATTGTTGATAGAATTTAGTTACAATATAAAAATTTATATATAGCCCTACAAAAATTTAAAAAATTATAACTTAGCCAGTTAATTGTTTATCAAATTAAAAATAAATGAGTTCAAAAATAAATAAGAAAGACGCCCTTGATTATCATGAGTTTCCGGCTCCAGGAAAAATACAGGTAATCCCCACCAAAAAATATAGTACCCAACGTGATTTATCATTGGCTTACTCACCAGGAGTAGCCGAACCATGTCTTGAAATAGCAAAAAACGAAGATGACGTATATAAATACACGGCAAAAAGTAATTTAGTTGCCGTAATTTCAAATGGTACCGCCGTTTTGGGTTTAGGAAATATTGGACCCGCAGCATCAAAACCGGTTATGGAGGGCAAGGGCTTGCTTTTTAAAATTTTCGCTGATATAGATGTTTTTGACATTGAAGTTGACGCAACAGATGTAGATAAATTTGTTGAAACTGTAAAAGCCATTTCGCCAACTTTTGGTGGAATCAATTTGGAAGATATTAAAGCTCCAGAAGCTTTTGAAATTGAAAGGCGGCTTAAGGAAGAATTAGACATTCCAGTAATGCATGATGATCAGCATGGAACGGCAATTATCTCTGCCGCTGCGTTAAAAAATGCTTGTGAAGTAGCCAAAAAAGATATATCAAGAATTCATATTGTGGTTAGCGGAGCCGGTGCTGCTGCAATTTCATGTACTAAATTATACATCAAACTGGGCGCAAAAATTGAAAATATTGTTATGACGGATAGCAAGGGTGTTATTCGAAAAGACAGACCAAATTTATCAATTCAAAAAGCTGAATTTGCTACTCATAAAGATGTAAATACCTTAGAAGAAGCCATGAAGGGATCTGATGTTTTTATTGGATTGTCATTAGGTAATATTGTAAGTCCTGAAATGATTCTTTCCATGGCAAAAAATCCAATTGTATTGGCCATGGCTAATCCAAACCCGGAAATTGCTTACAATTTAGCTGTCAAAACCAGAAAGGATATTATTATGGCTACAGGAAGATCCGACCATCCAAATCAAGTAAACAATGTATTGGGCTTTCCCTTTATATTTAGAGGGGCATTGGATGTAAGAGCAACAAAAATCAATGAGGAAATGAAAATGGCCGCCGTCCATGCTCTGGCCAACTTGACTAAAGAAAATGTTCCAGAACAGGTTAATATAACATATAATAAAAAGGTTATCAAATTTGGAAAAGATTATATCATTCCTAAGCCCTTTGATACCCGGTTAATTACAGAAATTCCTCCGGCAGTTGCTAAGGCTGCAATGGAATCAGGAGTTGCAAGAAAGCCCATTGAAAATTGGGAGGCGTACAAAGATGAGTTGGAAGAACGATTAGGCACGGGAAGTAAATTGATGCGTTTAGTCACAAATCGAGCCAAGTTGAATCCCAAAAAAGTGATCTTTGCTGAGGCTGATCATTTAAATGTTTTAAAGGCCGCTCAAATTGCTTTTGATGAAGGAATAGCCATACCCATTTTATTAGGGAATAAAATTGCCATTTCAAAGTTGATGAAAGAAATTCATTTTGATGCAAAAATTCAAATTATTGATCCGAAATCCAAAACAGAAGAAAATCGTAGAAACCATTTTGCTGAGGTTTATTGGAATAAAAAACAAAGAGAAGGGATTACACTATTAGAGGCTCAAAAATGGATGCGTGAACGTAATTATTTTGCCGCAATGATGATCAATGAAAATTATGCTGATGCGCTAGTAACAGGTTTTTCAAGAAGTTACCCAACAGTTGCAAAACCCATGATAGACTTAATTGGTAAAATTAAAGGAATTCAAAAAGTAGCAGCTACTAACTTAATGCTAACTAAAAGGGGGCCATTATTCTTGTCGGATACAGCTATGAATATCAATCCCAATGCCAAAGAATTGGCTGAAATAGCTAGAATGACCAATAAGACAATGAGGATGTTTGGATTGAACCCTAATCTAGCGATGGTTTCATTTTCTAACTTTGGATCGTCAAAATCTAAAACAGGTAAGAAAATTGAAGAAGTAATCAAATATCTTCATACCTATTTTCCGGAAATAAATATTGATGGTGAGTTGCAAGTGGATTTTGCTCTTAACACACAAATGAGAACAGATAAGTTTCCATTTTCTAAATTACAGGATAAAAAGGTAAATGGATTAATTTATCCAAATTTAGAATCGGCTAACATTAGTTATAAATTATTAAAAGAGCTGAATGGAGCAGAATCTATTGGACCTATTATAATGGGTCTCAATAAACCGGTTCATTTATTACAACTCGGAGCTAGTGTAGATGAAATAGTAAATATGGTTTGCATAGCAGTTGTAGACGCACAAGAGAGAAAATCAATTAAATAATAAATCCTTCTATTCAATAATAACCTCAAAATTTTATGATTGCACATATCAAAGGAAAACTAGTTGAAAAAAATCCAAATCATGTTATTGTTGAATGTAATGGATTGGGCTACATGCTTCCAATTTCTCTACAAACATTTTCGAATATTCCAGATCAAGAAAATATTAAGTTGTTTACTCATTTAATTATTCGAGAAGACGCTCATACACTTTATGGTTTTTCAAATAAAATGGAAAGAGAAATTTTTATTTTATTGATCTCCGTTTCAGGGGTTGGACCAAGTATTGCAATGACCATGTTATCCTCAATGGATACAGAGGAAATTCAACATGCAATAGCTCATGAAGAAGTTGAAAAAATCAGATCGGTAAAGGGTATTGGGGTCAAAACAGCCCAACGAGTTATTCTGGATTTAAAGGACAAAATTTTGAAAACTTATGATTTGACAAAAGAAATTTCTATTTCCAACAATACTATTAAAAATGAAGCGTTATCAGCTTTAGAAGTGTTAGGTTTTGCACGAAATAAAATAGAAAAAACCATACAAGTTATTTTAAAAGATTCTCCGAATATAAGTTTGGAGGAACTAATCAAAAGAGCCCTTAAAAACTTGTAAAAGTTGATTAACAATAAACAATGCAAATATAAGTCTCCCTTTATATTAGTTGTACTATTATTTTGTACGACTTTTGTTTCAGCTCAAATAAATACTCAAAATAATAAGTCAACAAGCAGTACATCAGCAACTTCTGTAGCAAAAGACACTGTTCCACGTTTACCATATTCATTTAATAGTTCACAAACTGGTAGTTTATTCTTTAATAATTATACCAATCAGGAGATTATTTATGATCCTGAAACAGGCAATTATATTATCTATAATAAAATAGGAGATTTTTTAGTTAAACAGCCCACACATATGACCCCGGAAGAATATAAAGAGTATCGATTACAACGCGATATGCTGGAATATTCCAAGGAAAAACTCAATGCCATTGGCGGCAAAACCAAAAGCAGTGAAGAAGCACAGAAAAACTTGTTACCCACCTATTATGTAAATTCAAATTTTTTCGAAAGTATTTTTGGCGGTAATACTATTGAAGTGAATCCACAAGGGTCTATATTGATCAAAATGGGTTTGATCCATCAAAGAGTGGAGAATCCACAATTGTCTGAAAAAAACAGGCAAAGCACCACCTTTGATTTTGATCAGGAAATTAGTGCAAGTATCAATGCTAAAATCGGAGAAAGATTAAAAATATCGGCAAATTTTGATACTCAATCTACTTTCAATTTTCAAAATATGGTTAAAATAGAGTACACTCCAACTGAAGATGATATCATTCGAAATATTGAAATCGGGAATGTTTCCATGCCCATAAGAAATTCTTTGATTTCAGGTGCTCAAAATTTATTTGGTGCCAAAGTGGATCTCCAATTTGGAAAAACTTCAGTTACCGGGATTTTTTCACAACAACGATCTCAAGTACGAACCGTGGCGGCCCAGGGAGGGTCAAGTATCACTGAATTTGATTTCAGAGCAAGCGCCTATGATCCTAACAGGCATTACTTTTTAGCCCATGCTCACCGCGACAATTATAATGATGCACTTGAAAATTTTCCTCTTATTAATAGTTCCACGAATATCACACGAATAGAAATTTGGGTTACGAATAGAAACAACTCAACTCAAGACACTCGCAATATTGTTGCATTGGCTGATCTAGCGGAAAATAATCCTATTAATATTGGCCCTGCAAATGTAAGTTCCAATCCTGGAGAACAAGATCCCTCCAACGAAGCGAATGAATTAAATGATTTGCTTACTTTAAACAATCCAATACGGGATATATCTACGGTAAAACAGGCACTGGCACCCTATGATATGTTTCAGGGAAGGGATTATGCCATTTTGGAGAATGCCATTAAATTGGTTGAAGGAATAGATTTTACTATGAATGCTCAATTGGGTTATATTTCTTTAAACCGAAGACTTGCTGATAGCGATGTTCTTGCCGTTGCCTATGAATATACAGAAGGCACAAATGTTTACAAAGTAGGTGAATTTTCAAATGATGGTATTGTGGCTCCCGACAACCTTGTTGTAAAATTATTAAGAAGTGAAATAATCAATACTTCAGTTCCGGTATGGGACTTAATGATGAAAAATGTGTATCAAATACCGGGTGCATTTCAAGTCCAAAAAGAAGGTTTTCGACTTTCATTACTTTATCAGGATGATCAAACAGGTGAGGCTATAAATATTCTACAAAATGCAGAGACACCTGGAATTAATGATCAGACAATTTTAAAATTGATGCGTTTAGATCGATTGGATCAAAACAATAATGTATCAGAAGAAGGGGATGGTTACTTCGATTTTGTTGAAGGAATTACTATGGCTCCTCAAAAAGGCTATATGATATTCCCGACAGTTGAACCTTTTGGAAAAGATTTAGATGAACAACTATTGCCTCAAGATGATATTTATGTATTTAATGAATTGTATGACAGGACTCAATCAGAAGCTCAAAACGATTTTCAGAATAAGGATAAGTATTTTGTAAGGGGTTATTTTAAATCCGAAGGAGCCAGTGGAATTCCATTAGGAGCATTTAATATTCCCAGAGGTTCTGTGGTAGTCACATCCGGAGGTAGAGAATTGGTAGAAGGAATTGATTATGTTGTTGACTATAATATTGGTAACGTTCAAATTATAAATCCAACGTTGTTAGAATCCGATATCCCGGTACAGGTATCAGTTGAAAATAATATTGGTTTCAATCAGCAAAGGCGAAGATATATGGGCGTTGATGTACTGCATGTATTTTCAGACAAATTAGCCATTGGTGGTACAATCATAAATCTGGATGAAAAACCATTGACTCAGAAGGCACAATATGGCTCAGAACCCGTAAACAATACAATTTTTGGAGCAAATATAAATTATCGCACAAATGTACCAAAACTTACCAAATGGGTAAATAAATTACCCAATATTGATACAGATGCTCCATCATATTTTTCGATTCGATCTGAACTCGCTTATCTAATGCCGGGGTCACCTAAAGGAATTGATTTAGATGGAGAGGCAACTTCATATATCGACGATTTTGAAGCGGCTCAAATTCCATTGAGCATGAAAGCTCCAAAACAATGGTTCATTTCCAGTACACCTCAAGGGCAAACTGGCGACCTTGATTTTAACAATGGGAATTT
>JAUXGV010000086.1 GCA_030621915.1 Flavobacteriaceae bacterium | reverse complement strand
TATAATAAATCATTGAGTGTATACAATATTGATTAAAATTTAAGCACGATGATTCATTATCTTATAAGATAAATAAATATTTAACAGCATATTATTTTTATTTGAGTTGGTAAAAGGCTCTTCTTATACTTTTAAGAAGAGCCTTTTCATTCTATTTTATATCGTTTTAAAACACTATTTTTGTACTATCACCTAAAACAAAATGAAGAAATGAAAATTTTAATCGTTGAAGATGAGATAGAATTACTTAATTCCATTAGGAGTTTTTTACAGAAAGGAGATTTTGTTTGTGAAACTTCAACTACTTTTTTCGAAGCGGAAGATAAATTTATTTCCTACAATTATGATATCGTTATTCTCGATATTAATTTACCCGACGGAAATGGTCTGGATCTTCTAAAACAAATTAAAAAATCTAAACCTGAAACAGGAGTTTTGATTGTTTCAGCAAAAGATTCTCTTGATGATAAATTAAAAGGTTTGGATTTAGGTGCCGATGATTATATCACCAAGCCGTTTCATTTGGCTGAATTGAATTCAAGAGTGAATTCAATAATTAGAAGGAGAAAATTTGAAGGAAATGAAAAGATTATCTTTAATGAAATTGAAATTGATCCTGATGCTAAATCTGTTATTGCCAACAAAAATGTGATCGATTTAACAAAAAAAGAGTATTACTTACTTTTATATTTTATAACAAATAAAAATAGAGTTTTAACCAAAGAAGCCATTGCTGAACATTTATGGGGGGATAATATTGACCTGGTTGACAATTTTGATTTTATATATACTCACATGAGGAATTTAAGAAAAAAAATAAAGAAATCTGGAGCTACAGATTATTTAAAAACAATTTATGGTCTAGGCTATAAATTTAGCGACCAATGAAGCTAATTCAAAAATCTAAACAAATTTATATTTTTTATTCAATAATTTTTTTTATTGTTTCTAGCACAGTATTATATTTTATAATAAAAAATATAGTTTCAGAACGACAAGATGAAAAATTACTATGGGATAAGGAGGTAATTGGTCAAAAATTGAAATATGATTATCCGCTTCTTATTTTTGAGGTTGATGATTTCGAGAGTAAAGTGCCAATCAAAGATACCCTGTATTTTAAAGACACCTTGGTGTATCAAATTGTAAATGGCATCGAAAAATCGGAAGTTTACCGACAGTTTACTTCAATAGAAACTTTGCCAAACGGTAAAACCTATAAAATTACAACCAGAAGTTCCAATGTTAAAAATGAAGATTTCTTTTTAGTAATAACGATATCAGTGGGTATTGTTATACTTTTTCTAATATTGACCATTTTTTTTGTAAATACAATCTTCTTTCGAAATGCTTTGCGGCCATTTTATGAGAATTTAGAAATTTTAAAAAACTTCTCAGTTGAGAATAATCAGCCTATTTTTTTACAAGAATCAGAAATAGATGAATTTCAAGAGTTAAATAATTCGTTGACCAAACTCACAAATAAAATTAATTCTGATTTTAACAATTTGAAAGAATTTACGGAAAATGCATCTCATGAGATGCAAACACCGCTTGCCATCATGCAGTCAAAATCTGAATTGTTAATGCAAAATGAAAACCTTGGAAGTGAGCAAAGACAGCAAATAAAATCAATTTATTTAGCCACACAAAGGTTATCTAAGCTGAACAAAACGCTATTGTTATTATCCAAAATTGAAAACCAACAATTTACTGAAAAGGAAGACATATTGATAAATGAAACCATAGATAAACAACTTGAAATTTTTGAGTATTTTATTGAAAACAAAAAAATCAAGCTTACAAAAAACTATGTTGAACATATCAAATTATCCGCCAACCCTATGCTCTTTGATATGGTAATATCAAATTTAATTAGCAACGCTATTAAACATAATTTTAAAGATGGAAATATTAATATTGTAACATCAGAATATTTTATTAGTTTTTCCAATTCCGGTATTGCCCACAACATTTCTTCCAGCTCCTTATTTGAAAGATTTAAAAAGGACAGTAAATTACCTGACTCATTTGGATTAGGGCTGGCCATTGTCAAAAAAGTAATTGACACAAACGGATGGAAAATAAAACATTCTTTTATTGACAATCAACATAGTTTTTCAATATATTTTTAAAATTATTTTTAATAAACTTTAACATTTGTTTTGTTAAAACTTCAGATTTACTTTAGAAATCTCCAATATTTTCGCCGTGTTATTATAAGAGATAATAACTATTTCAGAATGTTCAAGATTCATGTTTAATGAATGCTGAAATAATTAAATTAGACATTTAGTGATACCACATAATTTTATCTTTTTTAATATTTATCTGAGGGGAATTGTGTTGAAAAAGATAGAAATTGAAAACATATGGAGACATATAATTAAATTGCTCTAGATCTTACTAGATATAGTAAGGATTTTTAAAATAGCGATTCAATTGATGAAGCCTAAATATTTCACAACATGTTATCATTACATTTAATCATTTTTTTAAGTTCAATATGTTGAAAATATTGAAATTGATTAAGTCTTATACCGTTTTATCAAAGGTCCATATATATCTGAGGGGAATTGTATTGATTGACGATAAAACACTGAAAACAAATTGAAATATTAAGCTATTTTCATTTGTGATCAAAGCCCATTTTAAAGAAAAAAAATGGGCTTTTTATTCTTAATTTTCAATGCTGAATTCAACTTCAGATTATCTTTAGATTTGAAAATTACATTTGTGACAGTAATTAGGTATTCTAATTTCTAACACTTTTTAGCAAAAGAAGATTAATTTTTCTAAATATTAAACTGAGGGGAATAATATTTATTTTAAATTAATATCATGCAGATAAATTTATTAAGCTATTTTCTATTTGCAATGAATAAAAAAAGCCCATTTAACTTCTTAAAACGGGCTTTTTTTTATGCCTTTTATTTTCTAAAATAAATTCTTATTGGAGCCTAAATATATCTTCAATTTACATGGGGGAAATGTTGATAACTTAGCACTTAAAAACAACAAAAAACACACTTAAAAGTTGCTGTTTTATTATATTTGTGCGTTTGTGAAATTTAGATAAAAACATACAGTTAATATGAGCGAAGAAACTAAAAAAGAAGGTTATTCTGAGGATAGTATTCAGGCATTGGAAGGGATGGAACATGTGCGTATGAGACCCTCTATGTATATTGGAGATGTTAGTACTCGAGGGTTGCATCATTTGGTATATGAGGTAGTAGATAATTCCATTGATGAAGCTATGGGAGGGTATTGTGACACGATTGATGTTCTCATAAATGAAGACAACTCAATTACCGTAAAAGACAATGGTAGAGGAATTCCTGTTGGAATTCACAAAAAAGAAGGAGTCTCGGCCTTGGAAGTTGTAATGACTAAAATTGGAGCCGGTGGTAAATTTGACAAAGATTCTTATAAAGTTTCCGGGGGACTGCATGGTGTAGGTGTTTCTGTTGTAAATGCTTTGTCAATTGATTTAAAAGCTACCATTTATAGAGAAGGTAAAATATGGCAACAGGAATATAAACAAGGTAACGTTGAGTATCCTGTAAAAGCAATTGGAACTTCAGAAACAACTGGAACTGAGGTCACATTTATGGCAGATGATACAATTTTCCAGACCGAAATTATTTATAATTACGAAACTTTATCAGCCAGATTAAGAGAATTGTCTTATTTGAACCAAGGATTAACAATTTCCATTACAGATAAACGCCATAAAGATGATGAAGGAAATTTTATTTATGAAAAATTCTATAGTGAAGAAGGCTTAAAGGAATTTATTAGATACCTAGACGCAACCAGAGAACAATTGACATCTGATGTAATCAGTATGGAAGGTGAAAAAAATGGAGTTCCTGTAGAAGTGGCCATGGTGTACAACACTTCTTATACAGAGAACCTACATTCTTATGTAAATAATATCAATACTCATGAAGGCGGAACCCACCTTTCTGGTTTTAGAAGAGGTCTAACACATACCCTGAAAAAATATGCTGAAAATTCGGGCATGTTAAGCAAATTAAAATTTGATATTTCAGGTGATGATTTTAGAGAAGGATTGACCGCCATTATTTCAGTAAAGGTTGCAGAACCTCAATTTGAGGGTCAAACTAAAACAAAATTAGGTAATCGTGATGTTTCTGCAGCAGTGAGTCAGGCGGTAACTGAAATGTTGACTAATTATTTGGAAGAAAATCCAGATGACGCCAAAATAATTGTTCAAAAAGTAATTCTAGCTGCTCAGGCAAGACATGCCGCTGCCAAGGCACGTGAAATGGTGCAACGTAAAACGGTAATGTCAGGTGGTGGTTTACCCGGTAAATTATCCGATTGTGCATGGAGCGATCCGGATAAATGTGAAATATTTTTAGTCGAAGGAGATTCTGCAGGAGGAACTGCCAAACAAGGTAGGGATAGAAACTTTCAAGCTATCTTACCTCTTAGAGGTAAAATATTGAACGTTGAGAAGGCCATGCAACACAAAGTTTTTGAAAACGAAGAAATCAAAAGCATGTATACAGCTCTAGGCGTAACTATTGGAACAGAAGAGGATCCAAGGGCATTAAATTTAGAAAAATTACGATATAAGAAAATTGTAATTATGTGTGATGCCGATGTTGATGGTAGCCATATTGCCACACTTATATTAACCTTCTTTTTCCGCTATATGCGTGAGTTGGTTGAAAACGGAAATATTTATGTGGCCGCTCCACCACTATACTTAGTGAAAAAAGGAGCGAAAAAAGAATATGCTTGGAGTGATGCTGCACGTGATATAATAGTTGATAAATTTGGTGGTGGAACCATTCAAAGATATAAGGGTTTAGGTGAAATGAATGCTGAACAATTATGGGATACTACAATGAACCCCGAATTCAGAACAATGCGTCGGGTAACTATTGAAAATGGTACTGAAGCAGATCGTGTATTTTCGATGTTAATGGGTGATGATGTTCCGCCGCGTAGAGAATTTATTGAAAAGCATGCAGTATATGCAAATATAGATATTTAAATATAAAATTAATTTAAAATGAAAGTAACAATAGTAGGTGCAGGAGCTGTAGGAGCTAGCTGCGCCGAATATATAGCGATCAAAAATTTCGCTTCGGAGGTGGTAATTTTAGATATTATTGATGGTTATGCAGAAGGTAAAGCAATGGATTTAATGCAAACAGCTTCACTTAATGGGTTTGACACTAAAATATCCGGAAGCACCAATGATTATTCCAAAACTGCTGGCAGTGATATTGCTGTAATTACAAGTGGAATACCTCGTAAGCCTGGCATGACTCGGGAAGAATTGATTGGCATTAATGCTGGGATTGTAAAAACTGTTTCACAAGGACTAATCGAACATTCTCCAAATGTAATTTTAATAGTTGTGAGTAACCCTATGGATACCATGGCATATTTAGTGCATAAATCAACTGAGCTACCTAAAAATAAAATTATTGGAATGGGTGGAGCATTGGATAGTGCAAGATTCAAGTATCGCTTAGCTGAAGCATTAGAGTGCCCTTCATCAGACGTTAGTGGAATGGTCATTGGAGGACATAGTGACACAGGCATGATTCCATTAACACGGTTTGCTGTGAGAAACAGTATTCCGATTAGTGAATTTTTATCAGAAGCCAGAATAAATGAGGTTTCTGAAGCCACAAAAGTAGGTGGAGCTACCTTAACTAAATTGTTAGGTACTAGTGCATGGTATGCTCCTGGAGCGGCAGTTTCATCAATGGTTCAAGCCATAGCATGTGATGAGAAAAAAATGTTTGCTTGTTCAACATTATTAGAAGGTGAATATGATTTAAATGATATATCTATTGGAGTTCCATGTATTATTGGCAAAAATGGAATTGAAAAAATTATTGAATTAGATTTAAACGATGCGGAAAAATTAAAAATGCAAGAAAGTGCAGCTGCGGTTAAAAAAACCAATGGCTTGCTTGATGTTTAAATAGACTCCATTGATTATGTAAATAAAAATCCATCCGTCTCTGGCGAATGGATTTTTTTATGCATTCATACATAAGGTAAAAATTCTTCTTTAAATCGCTAATTATTATATCTCAATCTAAGACAATCCTGATATTACCCCATCCTTATCTATATGCATTTTTTCTGAAGCAGGTACAGCTGGCAAACCAGGCATTCGCATCATTTTTCCAAGTATAGGAATTACAAATCTTGCTCCCGATGCAATTGTAATTTCACGAACCGTAATTCGAAATCCGGTAGGGCGACCAATGAATGTAGGAATATCAGAAAATGATTTTTGAGTTTTTGCCATACAAACCGCAAAATCTTCAAAGCCCAATCTTTCAATTCTTTTTAAATTTAGCTTTGCTTTTTTGTCGTAATCAACACCTTCGGCACCATAAATTTCCCGAGCAATAGTTTCAATTTTATCGCGTATTGGAGAATTCCAATTGTATAAGGGTCTAAATTGCGTCGATTTATTCTCAACAATATCCACCACAGCTTTCGCCATTTCTTTTGAACCTTCACCCCCATTTGCCCAACCATCAGAAGCAATGGCATTCACATTTAATTCAGAACATTTTTGAATAATAAAATTAATCTCCTCTTCTGTATCAGAAATAAAAGAATTTATGGCTACAACGGGCTCTATGTTAAATTTCCTAATATTTTCAATGTGCTTTTCAAGATTTACAAACCCTTTACTTACAAACTCTAAATTAGGTGAATCATATTCATCTGGTTTTGCTCCACCATGATGGCGTAAGGCTCTAATTGTTGCAACCAAAACAACTGCTTTAGGATTCAAATTGGCTGCAACACATTTTATATTCAGAAACTTTTCAGCACCCAAATCCGCTCCAAAACCTGCTTCTGTAACCACATAATTCGAAAGTGATAAACCCATTTTTGTAGCAATAATGGTATTTGTCCCTTGAGCAATATTTGCAAACGGCCCACCATGAATAATAGCCGGATTTTTTTCCAAAGTTTGCACCAAATTAGGTTTAATCGCATCCTTTAACAAGATTGCCATCGCATTTTCGGCGTTTAAGTCCCGAGCGAAAATGGGCTGTTTATCAAATGAAAATCCAATAAAAATATCGCCCAAACGATTTTTTAAATCCTCAAAATCCGTTGCCATGCACAATATGGCCATCACTTCTGAGGCTGGAGTAATATTAAATCCATCCTGGCGAGGAATTCCATTAGCTGTACCACCTAAACCAATAGTAATATCACGCAAGGCACGATCATTCATGTCAATAACCCGTTTCCAAAGAATTGTTCTCGGATCAATATTTAGATTATTGACTGAACTTTGTAAATTATTATCAATTAAAGCAGATAGCAAATTATTTGCCTTTTCAACCGCATTGAAATCTCCGGTAAAATGCAAATTAATATCTTCCATAGGCACAACTTGAGAATAACCTCCTCCCGCAGCTCCACCTTTGATACCAAAAACCGGACCCAATGATGGTTCTCTTAAAACAACGGTAGCTTGCTTTCCAATTTTATTCAAGCCTTCTGTTAATCCAATCGAAACAGTAGTTTTTCCTTCTCCTGCCGGAGTCGGTGTTAAAGCCGTCACTAAAATTAAATTGTTTTTCTTAATTGCATTTTCATCGATTAATGAAAGAGGTAGTTTAGCTTTATATTTACCATACATTTCCAAATCATCTTCATCAATATTTAAAGAGGATGCTATTTCCTTGATATGATTTAATTTAGTTTTTTGAGCAATTTCAATATCCGTTAAATGTGCCATATTTTCAAAAATTTTGAACACAAATATATATACTAAAAACCAAATTGATAATTAAATAGAATGATTGTTTGAAATTATTAATGAAGCTGAATTGAAAATATCATTTACATCGGGCAATCAAAAACCAAATTTGGACAAAGGCTAAAACTTTTACCATTTGGTATGATAATATTTACCCGAATCATCTGATTTTTTCTGATAAGTATGAGCTCCAAAATAATCTCTTTGAGCTTGGATCAGGTTGGCAGAGGAATCCGAATTCATATATCCATTTAAAAAATTGACAGCTTCACTAAAACATGGAATCGCAATTTCAACTAAAATGCTTTTTGAAACAACAGAATCTAGCTGGAGTTTCAATTCATTAATTCTATTCCTTATATTTTGATCATAAAGGATATTGTCTGTTTCTCTTAAAACTACAGACAATTCTTCCAAAAGACTTGATCTAATGATACAGCCATTGGTCCAAATTCGTGCAATTTTACTAAGATTCAATTCCCATCTATAAGATTTTGAAGCTTCAAGCAACATTTTAAACCCCTGATGGTGATTCACTATTCTTGCTAGTTCATACGCCTCTAATAAATCATTAGTATCCATATTGAAGGCCTTGACCCTTCTGTTGTACAGCTCATCCATTTTAATTCGTTCTTCTTTGAATGACGATACATATCTCGCAAATAAAGCTGATGCTATCATTGTACTCGGAATTCCCAATTTTGCTGTCTCAACAGTAGTCCAATTACCAGTACCCTTATTACCTGCCTTATCAAGAATGTCATCAATAAGCCAACCCTTTCCATCTTTTTTTCTCAGAATATCAATAGTTATTTCTAACAAATAACTATTTGCTTTTGATTTCCACCCTTCTAGAATATCAGCAATTTCAGATGGATTATTACCTACATATTTTAAAATAAAATAAACTTCTGCGAGTAATTGCATTTCAGCATATTCAATACCGTTATGAACCATTTTAACAAAATGTCCACTACCATATTCACCTATATATGCACAACAGGGAAAGTTATTTTTATCTTTTGCTGCAATTGCCTCTAAATAGGGTTGAACCAATTTATAGGCAATCTGATCACCACCAGGCATTATGGATGGGCCTTTTAATGCACCTTCTTCTCCACCTGAAACTCCAGAGCCAATAAAATTAATTGTTTTAGTCCTTAAGAATTCTATTCTTCTTCTGGTGTCCTTAAAATGAGAATTTCCTCCATCAATAATAACATCATCATCTGATAAATAGGGTAACAATTTATCAACAACAACATCCACAGTTTTACCTGCATTCACCATCAACATTATTTTTCTTGGTTTCTGTATTGAATTTACAAAAGATCCCAAATCATCAAAGGCTAAGGCATCATTTAACTCAGTAAATTCGTTTTTAAAATCAATAGCAATATTTTCCTCTATTCCATGTAAATGTCTATTAAAAATAGAAACAATAATACCTTTTGATGCCAAATTTCTACTCAGACTTTTTCCCATAACTCCCAGTCCTATCAATCCAAACTCTGACTTTTTAAAAATTTCATCATTAATTATTTTTACGATCTCTTTGGGAGTTGATTCAATATTTATTTTTAAAGCATCTATTGGGTATTCTAGTGTTTCGAATTGAGATTCTAATAAAGAGACAGGCATATAATGTGCTCTTCTCTTTTTCATCCGATTTAAAACCTTATCAAAAGAACCATCCAGTAAAACCCATTTTACATTTGTTTTGATTCCTTCGCTCAATAAATCTCTATACTTTTCTTTTAAGGCTGAACATGCTATAATGCAGCTGTTCTTTTTAATTTGATCTTTTGCAAGCTCATTTAAAGTGCAAAGCCAACCATATCTGTCCTCATCATTTAAAGAAATTCCTTGTGACATTTTTTTTATATTGCTTTCCGGATGATAATCATCTCCATCAAAATAAGGCAAATTATATTTATCAGATAATAATTTTCCAATGGTACTTTTCCCTACTCCGGAAACGCCCATAATAAAAACAACAAGAGGTTTTTTTCTGTACATATTTTGGTTAAAAAGCGATTAAGATAATCATTTATTGGGTATTTTATAGTTGGCAATTTCAGTTATAAAAACTCAATTTATCTAAACTATTCGGTTTCAATTTTTTATAATTATTTCTTGTTTTGAGACTTTCTTTGTTAATACATCTAAAAATTAAGTTCAGACAACTATCAAATAAGTGAAAAAACTATCAAAATTTAAATTTATACAAGGTGTAAAATTCATAGTCATTTGCTTTTAAAGCTAAATCTTTTGAGTATATTTGCGCGTTTATTCAAATAAAGATCAATAAAATAATTAAATAATGCAAAACAAAGGACTTATTAAGTTATTTGCAATCGTTTTTAGTATAGTTTGTGTATATCAACTATCATTTACATGGTTTGCAAAAAATGTAGAGAATGATGCCGTTATTTATGCAGAGTCTAATGCTACAAGTGACGATTCAAAAGAATTGGCAAATCTTGAAAAAAAGTATTTAGATTCAGTTACAAATGCTCCGGTTGTAGATTTAGGGTTTACCGAATTTACTTATAATGATGTAAAAGAAAAAGAGATAAATCTTGGATTAGATTTAAAGGGAGGTATCAATGCCACATTAGAAGTGTCGGTAAGAGATATTTTGGTTGGACTCTCCAATAAATCTAAAAATCCTGTTTTCAATACTGCTCTAATTGAGGCAAGCAAGGCACAAAAAAATAGCGATAAAGACTATTTGGAATTATTTTATGATGCTTTTGATCAAGCCAGCAATGGTACTGTCAAATTAAGTGACCCCAGTATTTTTGGGAATAAGTCGCTAAAAGATAAAATTAACTTCAAAATGACTGATGATGAAGTTCAACCTATCTTGAAGGAAGAAGTTAAAGGATCAATAAGTACTGCATTTGAAGTATTGAGAAATAGAATTGATCGTTTTGGAGTAACTCAACCAAACATCCAAAGAATTGGAGAATCTGGGAGAATTTTAATTGAATTACCAGGTGCCAGAGATATTGATCGAGTAAAAAAATTATTACAGAGCACGGCTGAATTACAATTTTGGGAAGCTTATACAAACCAGGAAACAGCTCAATTTTTCATTTCGGCAAATACCACTTTGGCGCAAATTATCAAACCTGTTCAAAGTGAAAAAGAAGTGGATACCATTAACACATCTGATTCTGATATTGATGATCTATTAGGTGAAGTAAAAGATTCAATTGATCCAAAAATTGCCAATCCTTTATTCTCAGTTTTATATCCAAGATTTCCTCAAACTCAAAATGATATTAGTTCTGTTTTAGCATCAGCAAATGTTAAAGACACCGCTGTAATTAACCAGTATTTTGCCATGCCAGAAATTCGAAGCTTACTTCCGGCAAATATGAAATATGCAAAATTTGCCTGGGATATTAAACAGATTCCTAATACTGAAGTGTTGAATTTATATGCTTTAAAATCGAATAGAGAAGATATTGCCCCTATTCAAGGCGATGTTATTTCTGATGCTTCTCAAGTATTTGATCAGTCAGGTGTTCGGCCTGAAGTGAGTATGACAATGAATAGTAGGGGAACAAAATTGTGGGCAAAAATGACCACTGCCAATGTTGGAAAATTTGTGGCTGTTGTTTTAGATGATTATGTTTATTCCGCGCCTAGTGTTAATGATGCCATAACTTCTGGTAGAACTTCTATTTCTGGTGGAAGTATGACAATTACGGAAGCTCAAGATTTAGCAAATGCATTAAAATCAGGTAAATTACCAGCTGCAGCTCGTATCATTCAATCAGATGTAGTTGGTCCTTCTTTAGGTCAAGAAGCTATTGATAGCGGTTCTATATCATTCGTTTTAGCTTTATTAATAGTTTTAGCTTGGATGATTTTTTATTATGGAAAAGCAGGTATTTTCTCTGATATTGCTTTAGCATTAAATATCTTATTCATCTTTGGTGTTCTTGCAGCCTTTGGAGCGGTATTAACACTACCTGGTATTGCTGGTATTGTATTAACTATAGGTATGTCTGTAGATGCAAACGTACTTATTTATGAAAGAATTAAAGAAGAATTAAATAGAGGTAAAGG
>JAUXGV010000075.1 GCA_030621915.1 Flavobacteriaceae bacterium | reverse complement strand
AGCACCACAATGACACCAATTGCAAACCATTTCCAATTAAATATATAATTCTCAAAGATTTCTCTTAAATTTATTTCATCTTCGATTTCTTCTTTGTTTTCAACAAAGTTGTTTTGTGGTACATTATGAATTTGCATAGAAAAATAATTTTAACATGTTTAATTATGACTGTTAATGCGAATTAACAATCTTTTTATTTTTAAATAATTTGATTTTTTATTTATGAATCGTCTAAATGATTTGAAGGAACAGTCTTATTCGTTTAAAGCAAATCTCGATAAAAGAATTTCTTTAAAAATATGATAATTCTTTTCCGAATACGAAATTCACTCATGTAGATTTTATCCGGAATGTATGCCTTGATTTTTTTTCGTCTTATTCTTGCTGAAGAATTAACGTCTAACAAAAGAAGCAAATAATATGTGAATAATGACACAATTATAAACAAAACAATCAAACTATAATATGGCAAATACGAATTTGTAAAGTAAATTACCATAAACGAGATAACACTACTAATTGTTATTGTCAAACTGGCTCCCATATGTGGTAAACCTTTATCAATGAAAACGTGATGTAAATGTCGGCGATCTGGCATAAACGGACCATTCTTATTTAACAAGCGTATCACAATCACTCGAAATACATCAATAATTGGAAAAAACAATATTGCTATTGCGATTATCAAAGCATTTTCAGGTGAAATTTTAATCATTTCAAATTGAATTTCTTCCAAAGCTAAAAACCTTAATGTTAAAATTCCCAGCAAAAACCCTACAATCATGGATCCAGTATCGCCCATAAATATTTTTCTCTTTTTCGATAAATTATATCGTAAAAATGCTAATAAGAATCCCACACATGTCACTGATAACAAAAAGTAAATATTCAAATCCAACAAATAGAAAAACATTGCAAAAACAGTAAACGCCAAGATTCCCAGCATTCCAGCCAAACCATCAATTCCATCAATTAAATTATATGCATTGATAATAAATAACATAGCTAAATAACTAATTCCAATTGTAATAAACTGTGATATACCCTCAATTTCAATAAATCCATGAAAATTGGTAATATGTAAATCAGTACTTAAAATTACAAATGTAATGGCTACCAATTGAGCCATTATTTTACTTTTTGCTGATAGTACTACCAGGTCATCCTTTAAACCCATGACCAATAATATTGTTAAACTTGCAATTATATTAATACTAATATCAACAGTATCCAAATAATGAATAAAGAATAGAGACATAACCAAGCTTACATAAAAGACCAAACCCGCAAGGGTTGGTGTTTGATTTACATGAGAACTTCTACTATTAGGATTATCCATTAGTTTTTTAAACTTAACAACCGCTATTAGCTTTGGAATCATAAAATAACTAATTAAAAATGAAAGCCCAAAAATCATTAAGGAAATGGCTTCCAGATTTAATTTTTTAATTAAAAATTCCATGATCATTATATTTATATACACTTTCTAACTTAGTATTTATTAATTAACAAATGGTTGATCTATATTTGAAATAATTTTGAAATCATCTATTTTCTTTATTCAATAAGAGAATATATTGAGTTATATTTAAATAGAATCTATTAAATTAAATCTTACAATTAAGATAAACGTATTTATCACTTCTTTATTTTAACATTTATTTCTAATCTTCTAAAGAACCCAAAACTTGATTGGTTTCATTGATATGACTGAAACTAGAGGCTCCAAAAAGCACTGAATCTATACCCTCTAAGGAATTTAAATAGTCTGTAGCTTCCTTTGGTCTTAACGCACCTGATGCTAAAAAAGACATTGCTATATTAAATGAATTATTCTTAGATAAAATGTTTTGAACTTCATTCTGAGAGGCATTCATTCTAAAACCAATTTTATTGATATTACTTACAATTATTGGTTTTTTTAAACCTAATTTATTAATCAATACATCATTTAATTTAGCATAATTCATTGTAAAAAAACCTACTTTAACTTTATACTTTTTTTCTACATAATTTGAAAATTCGTATAGAATATCATGCATTTCCAATCCTAAAAGTAGATCGGTTATAATATTTAACAAAAATATCCCTTTAACATTTGATCCTTTTAGTAATTTCATTTCTGAATCAACCAGTAATTTCATAATAGGCATTGGATTGGCCGAAATTAACGATCCCACACCTTTCAGCCCTGAAACAAACTTATTTCCCGGGGTAAACTTGTTAATCATTTCAAAGGGTCCCAATTCAACCAAAGCATCAGCATATTTATGAGCATATGGCATACATGGATACAATTTAAAATCGTCAAAATTTGAATCTTTTTTTATCATTTCAAGAACCGGCTCCATCTGGCTATGTGTTGTAAACATAAAACTTTTAATACCTATCTCATTTACATATTGAAGAGTTTTAAAAATATCCTCCGCGGTTCTAAATTTTTGAGCTTGTTTAATTGCCGTTTGCTCTGACATATGGTTCACACCAAAAAATTGATTATCCCCAAAAATAACTTTATCCATTACCATAATTTTTTACTTCTATTTCTTGTTTCTTCTAAAATTCTATCTGTTATACTCGCTTTAAATAAAGAAGCAACCGATTCTTCAATCTCACCATTCAGTAATTTTGAAAATTCAAGAAGCTGTCGAGAAAAATCCTCTCCTCTAAGATAATACGGGACATCTGTGTTTTCATCAGTAATATAAATTTGATTCCATCCTTTCACTAGGTTATGAGACTCATTGTTCTCATTCATATAGATACTCAATTCCTGTTTGCTTGCCGTAATTTTACCCTTAGAACCAAAAATCTCAATATTATTAGTTGCTTTTCTAACAGAATTATCCGACCAATTTACATAGTTAATTCCTATGATTTTATCATTATGAACCAATGTTGCATAGACCATATCATCAACCGCAGTTGAAAATACTTTTTTTAATTCAGCAGATTGAACTTTGACATCAGTTCCAAAAAAATAGGTAGACAAATCAAAACAATGTGGTCCATAGTCGAAAAGACAACCTCCCCCTTTACTAAAATCATTTCTCCAGCCCTTATTATTTTCTTTTAAAATAACTCCACCTGTCATGCTATTATTATAATTACTTATTTCACCCAATATATTGTCATCAAGCAATTTTTTGACATGCTGAAATATGGGGTTGAATCTGTTTACATAACCCACTTGACCTTTAACTTGTTTCTTTTCGGCCAATTCAACCAATTCTTTACTATCTCGATAATTTAATGTAAATGGTTTTTCTACAAAGACATGAATTCCTCTATCAATACAATATTTCACTAAATCAAAATGATATGCATTTGGAACCAATATCATAATTCCGTCTATAGGAACTTCCTTAATCATTTTTTTATAATCTGTATACCCTTTAAACTTTGTGTTCTTTTCTAAAAACCTTAAAACTGGTTTTGAACTATCGCAAATAGCTTTGACTTCAATTCCCGGGGTTTGATTGGCAATTGCAAGATGAGATACACCCATTTTACCAATTCCAATCAATGCAATTTTTTTCATTCAATTTTTTTTATAACTATTAATTTTTTATTTATTCTGATATGCACAAAACTGTTTGTTTTGATTTTTCATAATCACTTATTTTTCAGTCTTTATAATCATAAGACTGTTTAAAATGATAATCATCCTTTTTAATGATATACCTATATTTAATTCTTGTTATTAAGGAATGTAATTCTATTCGTTTTTTAAACCAAAATGGCATATATTCAGGAATATTATTTTTAATTTTATTCTCTTGTAGTAAATTCAAGACTTCCGTAACAGGCATAAAGCAGGCATTTTTCTTTTGCCCTAAATATTCAATGGCTTGTTTAAAATGTGGATCCACCTTGCCTTTTTTGAAATAATATCCAAGATGAGTATATAGAATACAAACCCCGCCTTCCTTTTCCAAACGATCAATGGATTTTTTATTTACCATTTTTTTAAACATCCATTGATTTGATGCAAAAGTTGAGGAATACCATTGATTACAATAATCTTCGTATTGCTTGTCGCTATATGGCATATAAGGGTTCCTTTTAAGGGTGTTTATATCGTCAATTTCATAATTTCTACTATACTTAATTAACTTTTTATGAAAATCGCCCCAAAAATATTTTGAATTTTTAACCTCCCCATAAAATGCATTATATTGTGAATACATTTTTTTTACAATCATATTTAACGGAAAACTAAATCTTTTACTTCCACAATAAATATTATCAGGATTATAGGAATGATTAATATGCAATCCGGGATTTTGCCCTAAAATTTCCTTATACTGATTCAAGCCGTCAAGAATTTCTGATCTCTTATAATCACCACTTCCTACATTATGTAAGGCTATTTCAAAACCTTTTTTCTTTATATCTAAAATAAAATCAAGATAATCCGGGTTTTCCAAACTATCTCCTTTGGAAAATTTGGGATCTCTAACTGGCTTTACCCAAACAGTTTTTGTAGTTCTTAAACCATTTTTATATAAAATATCGTAAACCGGCTTTATTTTATCACAGAATGCATCATCCGTATCATCTACTATCGTGAAAATAAATTTTTTACCATTGGGGAATTTAATTTTATTCATATTTTTTAAAAAAATTTCCCTCCGTTTTTATAAAATTCTCTTACATCCTGGCGCGTTGGAAACTGATAATAAGACCCTCCAGTATTTGATTTAAAACCGCTTTCATTTTTTGCCAATTCTAATGAATCCAATATTAAATCATTGGCTACTTCTTTGCACTTTATGACCAGTTTTGATTGAGACATATTTTTATCAATTTTAATCTTTCTTTGAGATACAATTGGCCCGTCGTCAATTCCTTCAGTAAGTTTATACAGTGTAACACCTGTACCATTATCTCCATTTCTAAGGGCCCAAAAGGTAGGCATTAGGCCTTTATAATTTGGCAATAAGGATGAATGCGCATTGAACACGCCATATTTAGGAACATCTAAAACCTGCTTCCTTATGATTTGATTTCCAGCTATGATAATTATAATATCCGGTTCTAACTTCTTTAAGATTTCAACATTTTTTTTATTATTGATGCTATTATTTAAAATCCATAAGGGTGTGCCGGATTTTTCAATTTCTTTAATAACGCTTTTATTCAAAATGAATTTTCTCATTACAAATTTCCAACTGTAAAAAAGAAAAAATCTTAATCCAAATATTTTAAAGGTATTAATTGCTTTATCTCTGAATTTTTCCTTTTTACCAAATGGTGAGGCCGGGGTAACAATTGCCTTTATTATTTCATGTTTTTCACTCTGTTTAACCTTTTCAATAAAATCTTTTGTCGATTCAGCCAAATAAAACGGATCATCTTGTGTAAATAATATTATTTTCAATTTTTGATATTTTAATTTTATTGATCTCTTGGTTTAAAACCTACTTTTATTGCTTAAAACAGCTCCAAACAAAAACTTAAAAGCTCTATATTGCCTCACATACAATCTTGGCTCAAAGGCTGTCCTGTATAGCCACTCAAAACCAATTTTTCTAAAAAACTGAGGTGCTCGCTTGACATTTCCAGTATGGAAATCGAATCCAGCTCCTACACCAACAAGTATTTTAACATCTAGCCTGTCTTTATATTTTAGAATCCAATTTTCTTGCTTAGGAAGTCCTAGACTCACCCATAAAAAATCAGGTTTATGTTTATTTATTTCTTCAATCATTTTCAATTCTTCAGGTTTCGTCAATTCTCTAAAAGGTGGAGAATATGTTCCTAAAATATTAGATTTCGGGTATTTATCATTTACAATATTCTTTAATTGATCTGCTACACCTTCCTTACCTCCTAAAAAATAATGAGACCATTTATTCTCCTGACCACATTCAATTATATCCAACATCATATCTGGACCATGATATCTCTTAACATCCATTCCATGAGCCCGTGCTGCAATTTTTATCCCTGTTCCATCACATAATGAAAGCTTGGCATGATTGATATAATCAAAATGAATTTTATTTGTCCCACCAAAATACATGGCTTCCGTATTTGTAATTGAAATATATTCATGTTTCTGAGTTTTAGATTCAAATGAAACTTTCAATTCATTAATTAATTCTTCCTTGGTCAAGGAATGGATATTCATTCCAGCAACGACATTTTTTTTAATCATAAATCATTGATGTTATATTCCAAACAAGTATCTTAACTTTAAATTCTATTTCGCTTGAAATAAATTTAATGGTGGTTTTAATAATAAACATTGTTGAACTCATTAGATATATAAGATTAAATTATTTTTTCCAATGAATCTATCATTTTATTCAATGTATATTCTTGCTTTGCAACCATAAAAGCATTTTCAATTAAATTATCCAATAATTCAGGTTCATTCTGAATTCTAATTATTTCCAATATAAGTTCTTCAAAAGTATCTTTTTCAAGAAAATGTTGATCTTTAATAAAATTGCATTCTGTTATTGCACCCTTAATGGCAATGATGGCAGATCTATGAAGTGCTGCTTCAACAATTTTTAATTTGAATCCACCTCCTAATCTTTCAGGAACAATTGCCAATCCTGATTTTTGATAATAGGGTGTCAAACTCTTTACCCCACCAGTCATATGGACACCACTATATGTTCTATTGACAAAATCAACAAATTTAGGGTCTGCTCTTCCTACTATAATGAGTTTAATATCATTATTTTCAAGTTCCTTAAAATTTTTAGCATTTAAAAACAGTAATAAGTTTTCCCGTTTTGGCTTCCAATCGAAACTTCCGCCGATAATTAAATTGTTTAATTTCCTTTCATCATGAATACTATTAACTTCGTCGTTCAAATTAAAAATCGGTCTAAGAATTTGGACATTTAAATGCTTATAAATATCTCTAAAATAATTAGCATCATGTTCCGAAATGGCCGTGATTAGGTCAAAACTTGAATTCCATTTTTTCTCAAACGATTTTGTTTTAATAGCATCCTGCCAATAAACAATTTTTTTAATGAAAGATCGATTGTATTTAACAAGATTAATACTTAAAAGATATTCAACATTGTGTGAAACGTAAATTAATTTTGAGTTTCCTTTATATTTTAAAAGAGAAGGAATTGTAAACATCATTTTTTGATGATTCAAAAAAATAATATCATAAACCGAATTTAAAAGAATATTTTCAAGTGAACAATTATATTCTTTTGATTTTCTATTTACAATCATTCCCGGTAAACTAGAAAATATATATTTTAAGGTATTTTTCTTCTTGAATTTGACTATTTCAGTTTTATAAAACTTTTTTTGATCCGATTCATTGATTTTTGATTCTTTTAAATTTGAATCAAAATAAATAATATCTACATTATTTGACAAAGCAAAAAGGCCATCTAATATATTGCAAGTGTATATACTGTCTCCTGAATTTCTTGTAAAGGGATTCTCATAGGTTATAAAAAGAATTTTTTTATTCATATATCAGTCTCTCTAATTATAGAATGTAAATTCCAGTTTATTTTGGTTCATATTAATCTCAATATTTTCTATCAATGAAATATTTTATCCTTAACAGATCGCAACAACCGATAAGTATAGATATGCAAATTTTTTATTACTTGTTTAACCCCAAAAAACTCATGGTGAATTCGAACAAGTTCTTGTAAATTTTTTACAAATAAATTATTAGAAAACCCTTCTTTTGAGTAAAAAACAATGGGAATGTCAAGTTTAAGAACCTGCTGGTTTGTTGTTTGGTATAAGGCTTCAATTACCCATTTATAATCGGCTTTGATCTTATAGCTTACATCGTATTTATTTGCAATCTTTCGATCTATAAAAATCGATTGATGACAAGCATAAAAATCTTTTCTTAAATTCTTAATTGTTATGTTTCTAGTTTTTATCAATCGTTGATTACTACTAGAATCATCAGTTAAAACAAAGTCTCCGGAAATAATTTTAGTCTCATTACTATTGACACTATTAGCAATTTCATTTAGTGTTGTATTTAATATAAATCTATCCCCAGCATTCAAAAAATTAACAAACTGTCCTTTAGCCAAGCTCAAGCCTTTATTCATCGCATCATATATTCCTGCATCAGGTTCTCTAATAAAATCATCGATTTTATCTTTATATTTTTGAATGATACTCAAACTCCCATCTGAAGAATTTCCATCTATTATTATATATTGAAAATGCTTGAAATTTTGATTTATGACACTAAGAATTGTCTCTTCTAAAACATCTTCGGCGTTATAACAAACTGTAATAATAGAAAAAATAATCTCCTTTTTCAATTCAAACTTTTTTAAAGATCATATCCCATATTGGCAATTAATCTTTCCCATCTTCCACCTTTGTTATGATATAACTTATTTAACAAATCATCATTGAAATGATTTTTCCAATCCCCTACGATTCCTTTTCTATAAAAAGATGATTTATTTTCAATTCCAGATTTTCTCCCGGCCAATCGGGAAAAATCATTGGCCTTAATACTGTTCAACACTGTATTTTGATCGACATCAATACCACAATAATCCACTATAAGATTCACGCACTTATTGATATCTGATTTTAAATCTTCATATTTTAATAGAAGGCAGTTATCATATTCACTCCACGAATGGAATAATTCATACATAAAATCACTTTTGTCAATTAATTCCGATAATTGAAGGTTTATTGGTTTTTTTGCAAAATCATCACCCCATCCACCTAATTCTGATGGTAAATGACTCACATAGTTTGCCATACTAATAAAAACATCTCTGGGATCTCTTATGACTGTTATCAACCGCATATATTCGGGGCAATGGTTTGGCGGATGAGAATGACTTTTAAATAAATAGCCTTTTCCTCTTTTCAGCGACTCAAAATAAGGAATTAAATCATTTAATGGTATTCTTACTTTGCGATATTCATTAAATATTTTAACGGGTGGAAATATATCGTGAAAAAAGGTCATTTCTCGTAAGACCTTATAAATCCAGGTTGATCCTACTTTATGTGGAGAAACAACCACGATAATAATTTTATCGCCATTCTCTACCTTAATTTTTTTATTGAATAGTGATCTTGCATTATGATATAATGTACCTGACAACATTCTGTATTTTGGAGGAACCTTTTGTTTAATATAATCTTTCAAATTCATATTGAAAATTTAAAAATAAATCTATTGATTTAAGGGTTCATTATATTTACTGACATCATTCCAATTTCTTTCTTTTTTTTAGCTGATTCCATATGTGTATTATTTTTTAAAAATTTTAATTGATACATCAATCCATTAATTATAAATGTAAAGTGAAAAGTTAAAAATAAAATTGGTGAAGCAGCCAGGCAAATAAAATTAATAATGGCAAACAGACCCTTATTTTTAGGAATCATATCCTGCTTATAAAATGCGAATAGAAGAAGAATTCCTAGAGGTATACCAAAATAAACAAAAATTCTAATGAGTGAATTTGAGTATCCGTTTTTATTGACTCTATCCAAAGATAATTGATTTCCAATAACACCTCCTACATCAGGTTTTGCCTTTGACATTTTATTACTAAATAATTCAAAATCCACTCCAATTCCAATCATTGGATAATTTTTTGCTATTTCAATTGCTGACATGGTATCCATAAATCTTTGAGCGGAAGAACCTGAATTATCGCCATATATTTTATCGTCCATATTAATTACTGAGATCCAACCAATAGCTATTATTAATAGTGAAGCGGTAAATACTTTTAAAATACTTCTAATATCAAATTTTAAAGTTGTGAACGAATAATACATCAATTGGAGCGTCAGAACCAATATTCCTGTAGATGACCATGATAAAATAATTGAAAAAATTCCAAGAAAAACATTCAATATATTTATAAAAATAAATAAATTTAAAAAAATAAAAATGTTTACATAAGTTGCAAAAACTCCTGGTTCCCAAAATATTCCATGTGCTCTGAATATTTCCAAATTAAACAAATTGAAGGTACCCATTCCCAGCGTATCTAAATAGGATAGATGCATTCTTTGAAAGAATATATAAAAATATCCGACATATGAATTTACACTCTCATTATTTACAACCGCATTAAATAATATATTTTTGGTAGGAAAAATCGTTAAAACCAGACTTGAAATTATTGCATGTATGATAATTATTTTTAAAATATTACTTAGCATTAACATGAAGTTGCCCTTCCTACTATAAAAATATATACTTATAAGTATTCCAATAATTATGGCAACAACAAAATTGAATATTTGATTGGATAGGATGGCTTCAATATTTCCAAACCTCATCATTTGAATTGAAGATATCAGTAGAAACAAGGGAACAAAAAATAATATAGAAATGAATGTTTTTTTATAATTAAATTTTCCTGCTAAAATTAAGGTAATGAACATAACAATTAATGTGCCCAATTGAAACTCAGCTCCTATCCCAAGAACTTTGACAATTGAACCTCCGTTTAAAATAAGCAGAAGAACAAATAAATAACCGATAATTTTATGTGGTTTAATTTTCATTCTATTTGGTCCAAATGTTTAAATTAAGCCCCGTTAATTGTTCCAATTGCACTATATCAGCCTTATATTCCTCTCTTAAAAAATCTTCATCTTCACTATTTAATTCTAGTTTTTCTCCCTGATTTAAAGTTCGCGCATTTCTACCTAAAGACCTTAACTTATCTTCTGAAAATACCGGACGTAATAATCCCTTAACAACTGATTTGACGGGGTTGTCATGTACGAGCAATTTGTGAAAATATTTAAAACGCGGAACACCAGAAACGTTATGCTCTTCATCAAATGAATTTTTAAATGAATCATCAATATTTAGAAATTGAAATATTTCTTTTAAATACTTTTGTTCATCTTTAACAAAATCTTCCAATATTATTAATTTAACATTTGTGAATGCTTCCATATAAGATTTAACCTGTGAATAAAATCTTCCTTGATCCACATAGGCAAAAGTTGACGACCAATTCTCTTTTAGCCGCGATGGTTCCATCTTAATTGCCTCTTGAAAAGTTTCATTCTCCATGCCCAATTCACAAACATAACTATATTGAGAAAATGCTCGTTTTACCGGATTTCGAAGAATTATAATAATTTTTGGATCGCCCAAATATTTCTTGATTTTTGGAATGGCTTCGTCAGGTTTATAAAGGTAAGTTACTGTAGCCTCGCCTATTGCCTTATGTTCATCTTTACAATCTTCAAAAAGCTGAAAATATTCTTGATCATCAAAAACTATTCTCTTCCTATCCAATTTAAATGAAGGGCAATCTGGAGAAGTTTTTAGCTGATAATCGGAAACCATAAAATTTGGCTCCTTATTTATTGGCATATAAACTTGGGGATGTTGATTTAAATAATGATACAAACTGGTTGAACCACTTTTAGCTGCACCAACAATTAAAAAATTTGGTATTTTTTTATTCATAATAAATTAGTTCCTACGAAAAATTTAAACTCGTATATTGTTATATTGGAATCTTGATTTATATTTAATTCTGATTGAAAATATTCTATTCTATAACCTTTCATATTTACACCGTCTCCAAAGGTCTAAATATTTTAACTCTATTGATATAATAAAGTCTAAACATCAAACCAACAAATGCTGAGATAAATAATGAAAATGCCACAAAATAAATATTTTTGAAAAATAGAGCTATTAATGTTATGTATATCACATAAATAATTGAAGTGTATATCAAACTATTATTTGCATATTTTATTTCTCCAAAGGCAGCCAATATTGGGAAACCAACCAAGGCACTTACAATGCCAAATATTGCTCCACTGAAAATTATTATGAAAATATTCGATAACATTTCATTTTGAACGCCATATACAAAATTTAATAATAGTTCATTAAAATAAATTACTGGAATCAAGATAGCTATTGAGATTCCGATAGTAATATAAAGAACTTTTTTATAAAAGATAATATTCTTAGTTCTACTCATATAAGGATAAAATGTTTGAGAAACAATTCCTCCTAAACTCATAAAGGCAAAATATAATTTCGCTGCCATGGTATAATAACCAACTACAATATTTCCAAAAAATAAACCAATAATAGTAGTGGCATAATATTGACTTCCTCTATTAGCTACACGTGATAAAAAGAAGGGCTTACTACTCTTTATTTGAGATATTATTTTCTCTCTAGAAGGAATCGTGAATTTTATTGAAAAAATCCTAAAAACCAACCATAAAGCGTAGATACCTCCCGAAATGGCTCCTAATGAATTTAATAATGGAACAAATATATAATCTTGCTCTTCTTTAACAAAAACAAATATCAAAAGTGTAAAAATAACTCTTGAAGAAACATTAATATATGTAATGTACTTCATCCTCTCCATTCCTTGAAATAACCATAAGGGAAAAAGAAAATTGCCGAAAACGATTCCGAAAGTTGCATAATATAAAATAGCATTTTCCCTAAATGAGTCTATCGTAAAAACTAAAATTGTTAGAATTGAGGTAGATACCAGAAACAATAGGCCCTTTATGATCATCACAGATGAAAATATTTCTGAAACCTTTTTATTATCCTCTCGATGCATCGATATTTCTCTGGTAGCAGATAATTCAAATCCGAAACTAATTAATATATCAAAATACATTACAATTGAAAGTGAAAAACTTACCAAACCAAAGGTTTCAACACCCAATACACGTACTATATAGGGTAAGGTAATCAGGGGTAGCAACATATTAGCACCTCTCAATGCCGTCAATGAAAATAAATTTGATATTAATCTTTTTTTGTCCTTGCTAATTTGCTTCATGCATTCATTAATTATTCTGATTTTTTGAATCAGTAACAAGTTTATTTTTTAATTGAAAATCTGTAATTTATTATGCCAGTGCTTCAATTTTACGAATAATATCTGTAGAATGTGTTTCAGAAAATGCGTCATAAATAAGAATTTTTCCTCCTATTTTATTCATCAAATCATAGTGATGCGTTCTATCTTTTGGTTTTTCCTCAGAACTATTAGACATGATCAATATATCCGGCTGAACCAAATTGAGAAGAGATTTATTTGGATCTCGATTATCAAATATATGCACGCAACTAACACATTGAAAACCTGATATCAAAAATGCTCGATTATATTCACTTTGAATAGGTCGGTTAATTCCCTTTTTTCTGGCAAAATGATCATCATTAATGCCAACAATTAATTCGTCGCCTAGTTGGCTGACTTCTTGCAAAAAATTCAAATGTCCTTCATGTAATATATCAAATACCCCAGATGCCAAAACAATTTTTTTGGAGTCCAACTTACATTTATCCCTGAAATTTATAATTTGAGATTCATTGAATACCAAATTTTCCGTTTTCTTTATCATATAATTATTCTTGGTTCTACTGTTATTTTACTGGAACATCACTGATTCTTGATTTCTATTCTTTTTTTGGATAAAAAAAGAAATAAAAAAATCTTCGCTGGCCAAGGTGATTGCTAAGCACCATTCATTCTCATGCCTACATGCTATTTTTACCTTCGTTGCTCTTCGGTAAACGCAATTCC
>JAUXGV010000142.1 GCA_030621915.1 Flavobacteriaceae bacterium | reverse complement strand
ACAATGGGTCAAAGTAAGAAGGTTTGTGAAAAATCAATAGTTTAACTTCACTTAAACGATGAAAATTGTAGCAAGAACTCTAGTCTAAAAATTACGACTTTAATAACCGAGATTTCAACTCGAAATTCTTTGATATTAATCTCAATGGATATTTATTAACATTTGTGAAAAATTTCTGAATAAGAATTCATCTTAGTTAGTTTTTATTTTCCAATTTCATTTTTAGCGGGTCCCAATGCATTATTTGCTCATTGAAATAACTTTCATTACATAACAAACAAGGAGCACAAGCACGAAAACCGAATCCCGGCCCTTCAATAACCTGACTTCCACTACGAATTCCTTCAAAGAAATTTATAAAATGATCCATGTGATTATCCTGTTCCTTTGCTACATATTTGATGGGTTCTTTTGTGGGTCTTATTTTCTGGCTTTCAGAATATTTACGTTTATATTGTTCCAACAATTCCTTTTGCATGGCCTCGGTAAATGTATTCAAGGAATCCCACCCACCTATTCCAGGTGCTACTGGCATAATACTATTGTTAACAGTCACTGTATTTCCTCTTAGTTCCATGACGCCCTCTTCACCAATAAATCTCACATAACCAGACGGTCCCTTTCCACTTGCAAAATTTACCCGCAAGGTCAACTGAAATTCAGGATGTGTTTCGGCTTCAGGATATTCCATGATGGCTGCCATTACATCCGGTACATTTCTACCATCTTTCCAATAACTCAATTGTCCGGAAGAGAAAACCTTATTAGGTCCATTAGAATCTAAAATTACATGAATAGAAGAAAGCAGATGTACAAATAAATCGCCTGCAACACCCGTTCCATATTCTTTATAATTTCTCCATCTAAAAAATTTTGTAGCATCAAATTTATCGTTTTTATTACCCGAACTCGCTGATATAAATGCATCCCAATCCACAGTTTTTGGTGTAACATCGTTTGGCAATGTATATTGCCAGGCACCCAATGCACTTTGTCTGTCATAAGTTGCTTCTATGCAATTCAAATTTCCAATGGCGCCCGATCTATATAATTCTCTTGCTTTTGCTGCTGCCAAACTACTTACTCCCTGACTTCCTACTTGTAATACTTTTCCGGTTGTACGTTGCTTTTTAATTACCGGCAAACCTTCATCAATCAACTTTACCATGGGTTTTTCACAATATACATGTTTGTCATTATCCATAGCGTCTATGGCAATTCTGGCATGCCACATATCTGCAGTAGAAATTAATACAGCATCAATATCTTTTCTTTGAAGCAATTCTCTATAATCTCTTGTAGTATCTACATTATTGCCATATTTTTCTTTGACATGGTCTAAACGCCCCTGATATAAATCGCAGGCCGCAACCAATTCAATTCCTGGTATTTTTAATGCTGTATCAACATTGTTATGCCCCATTATACCAGTTCCAATGGCGGCAATTCTTATTTTATCGTTGGCATAAATTCTGGAATTGCCAGAAATAAAACGCTCTTCAATTTCATGGTTTGCTGATAATCCCATCATGGGGGTAGCTCCTAGCATTAGAGATGCAGTACTCAAAGATTTTATAAATTTTCTGCGGTCTGTATTTTTGATTTTTGACATATAAAATGATTGAATTAAATAAGTTGATTAATCTCTTCGTTCATGGCCCATGGTATCCGGAATTCCCTTATGATACCTGAATCTTTCTACTGATTTACCATCGACAATCTTGATTCGGCTTTGAATTTTTTCATAAAGTTTTTCTTTTTCACCTTCAGGATAATCATTGATATCAGGACCCAAATAATTATCCCAGCCCGAGGTCCATTGACTTACATATTTTGTTCCGGCTTCAACTCGTTGATTTGCAAAATTACTTATATCTACTAGTGTATTTTTGTCTTTTGTATTTCCCCCATAAAAAAGATATTCACTTATCAAATGAGCTTCCAATTTGTCCTGAATAATATCACCCTCATACATCAGCGGCCATTCGGCAGCCCTGGAAGCATCAGCAGCCAAATAAGCAGCTGTTCGGTGATCACTTTTATGCCATACCTGATAATTGTAGCCCGGATCAAACATCATCAGCACATCAGGTTTAAACTTTCGAATAAAATGCACCAACTTACCAACTACCTCCTCCCTATCGGCAAATTCTAGCCGACCATCATCATAGCCTAAATTTATATAACGATTTTCACCAAGGCCAATTTCCTTCATTGCAGCTACCTGTTCTTGTCTCCTGATTTTAGCTAAATCAGTTTGACTTAATTTTGGGTCTTTGGTTCCTACGTTTCCGGTTGTAAGTGTCAGGATATAAATTTGATTATCATTAGCATTTAGCAACGCCAAGGTGCCATGAGATTGTTGATCATCATCAGGGTGTGCACCAATCAATAAAATTATTTTACCTTTCCATTGCTCAACGGGGATTTCTGGTTGAGCAATACATTCCTCATCGGATATTAATCCTACTATAAGTAGAAAAAATACTTGATTAAATGAGTTGATTCTTTTAAGAGTTTTCATTTTGAATTGATTTTATTTGAAACATGATAAATGGGATTTAAGTATTATAGTAACCTAATTAATAAACAATTGATCATCAGCACACTGCAATATACGGATAAAAAACCTCAATACTCATAGAGAAAAGATTGGTAGGAATAAGTTATAACATGATTTGAATCAAATAAGTGCCATCTAATGGTTAGCTAAACAATTTTTGACTTGTCATAGCCTGCATAACCACATTAAAATTGTGTATTAATATTTGATTCAGACAGGAAATAATTATAAAGTATTGATTAAATGGCATTTAAAATTAACCCATTTCCAATGAATCCAAAAATTTGTACCTTTATAAGAATTATTTAAAAAATCATACTTATGAAATTAGGTGCGTTTTCAATCAGCTTGAATGTTAAAGATATTCAAGCTTCCAAATCATTTTACGAAAATTTGGGTTTTACAAAGTTTGCAGGTGAACTAGCTCAAAATTATTTGATCATGAAAAATGGTAATTCATTGATTGGATTGTTTCAAGGCATGTTTGAAAATAATATTTTAACCTTCAATCCCGGATGGGATGAAAATGCAACAAAGCTTGAATCCTATGATGATGTAAGACACATTCAAAAACAACTCAAACTCAAAGGTATTAAAATGGAAAATGAAGCTGATGAAAACACCTCCGGCCCAGCAAGTTTTGTTGTTGTTGATCCAGATGGCAATTCTATTTTGGTTGATCAACACGTATAAACTGAAAAATGATATGAAATTCAAACATCAACTGATCATTTTAACACTATTTATTGGTCTTTCTACAATTGCCCAAACGGGTCATAATATTTTAAAAGATTCTACTAAAATCAAAATTATAGGAGATTCGATTTATAGAGTTCATTTGGAAAAATATAATTATATAGATTCTAATCTTTTACAAACAGATTCGACAAGAATTAAATACAAAAATATTTTATTATCGAATGTTTTATTTAGAAAATCAAAATCAGAAATTTTACCGGAATCGATTGATGATCTGAATGAGGTATTAATATTACTCAAGGATAATCCCAAAATTAAATTGGAGATCAAAGGATTTACGGATATGGTTGGAAACAGAAAAAGCAATCAGGATCTTTCCTTGATCCGTGCAAGAATGGTAAAAATTTATCTTTCACAAAATAGTGTTAATTCCAATAGAATGATTACTTATGGTTTTGGAGATAGACACCCAATTTGCAAATCTCCGTGTAAGAAAAACCAAAGGGTTGAATTTATAATGACAGAAATTTAAATCAACATTGTTCTTCAGATTAACTTTCCTAATTTAAATTATTTCTGCTTTAAGAATTTTACAATATTTTTCATCACTTAAGATTCTCTTCAGAATCTAGTTTTACTTTTACCCCATTAAAAACAGATAGTAATATACATAAAGTAAATATTATTATTAAAAAATTAAATTTATTATCAAACCCTTGAAATTATGACAAGAAAAATTATTACCGTAGTTGTTTTAGCTGCTTTACTAGGATCATGTGTATCAAAGAAAAAGTACGTAGAATTAGAGCAAGATTTATCCAATACAAAAGGAGAATTGCAACAAACAACACTTGAAAAAGAAGAATTAGAAGCTAAGTTTGCAAAAATTGAAAAAAGAGTTGTAGAATACAATTCAAGAATTAATTCACTACAAACATCTAATGAGAATTTACAAGAAGTTAATGACAAACAATTGAGCTTTGTAGGCGATAATTCAACTGTAATGTCTAAAAACGCAAAAGATCAATTAGTTGCTACCCTAGCAAACCTATCAGCAGAAGAATTGGAAGGAGCTAAAACGTTAAAAGATTCTATGGATTTAGCAATTTCCTATAATTTGAAAAAATCTATTAATCAAAGCAACTTGGATGAAGACTTTGACATTGATGTGAATATTGACCAAACTGTGGTTATGATTTCTGTTGCTGATAGTTTATTATTTAGATCAGGAAGTTTCAGAATTAATTCAAAAGCCAATGATTTTCTTCAAAAATTAGCTGAAGTAATTAAAGCAGAACCAAGTATGGATGTTATGATTGAAGGACATACTGATTCTAGAACTATTCATACAGAAAGCATAGAAGATAACTGGGATTTGAGTGTAAAAAGATCCACTGCAATTGTAAGATTACTACAAAAAAAATATAAAGTTGATCCTTCTCAATTAATTCCTTCTGGAAGAAGTAGTTATGCTCCATTGACCGACAATGACACTAGAGAAAACAGAGCTAGAAACAGACGTACCAACATTATCATAATGCCAAACTTGAATAAATTTTTTGCATTAATGGCTGAACAAGAAGAGGTTGTGCAAAATTAATAAATAATAGTTAGGAACTATTTTTCATATCAATCTTAATCGTAAGAAAGGTCTATTATTAAAATAATAGACCTTTTTTTTATATCCAATTAATAATGTAATTGAGATGAGTAAGTATACTCAAATCATAATTATTAAGAAATAGTTACCGAAAAAGCGGTCCAAAAACAAATTAAGCCGGTAAATCGAAATACTTGAAACTGAACCTAATTGAAAAGGAATAATTAACTGCGAAAGATTCAACATCATTTCTTCTTTTCATTTACTATTTATTAATTTGACATTTGTCCAACGAGCAATTCCATATCAAATAGTATTTATATCCATCTTGCTCTTTAATTTAAATTTTAAATGATTGATTATCTTTTATATAACATGATTTTATTAAGAATATAATATTTCATTTATTTTGCCCTTCTTCATTAAATTGTATACTTTTATAAATTAAGAAAATTAATATTATAAATAATACTGCTATGAAAAATATTTATGCCATTCTGGTTCTTTTAGTTCTTCTAACAATAGGATGTGAAGATTCAATAACCGATGAAAATTTATATAAATCCGTTCAAAAAAAAGGCAATTCAAAACAGAAATGCGCAACAATTCAAAGTGAAACCATCTATTATCCAACAGGTCATTACTTGGGTGCAAGAGCTATAAGTACAGGTTTTGATATTTTTGGATACAATTATCAGGCACATATTTTTAATGGATATTATGCCAACCTTTATTTGGGTGAAGAAGGATACCCTCCTTATACGGGAAACAATGAAACTTATCTTGATGAAAATCCGGATTTAAAAAACGATAATTACTTCCTGACCTATTATTGGCCCTATAGAAATGATGATGTAAATATGACTTGGAATGATACCTGGCTATCGAACAAAGACTGTAACAATGATGGCAGTTTAGATGTGGAACAAAACACAATTGGTTCAGGAGCCTGGCAAAATTATCATTCAAAGGGAATTTATGATGATGAAAATGGCAATAAATGTAATTGGGTGCTTCAATATAAAATTATTGCCGTTCCAGAATATGCTTATTTAGAAAATGGATTTTGGTATGATGTTGATGATAATGAAATTGGAGAAAATTTTTATAACGAATGGGCCATTATTCAAATCATAAGCAATGATCCATGTGGCGGTGAAAATGGAGTAAAATATAAAAGTCCTTTTCGAGTAGGTTTTGGAAATAGATAAATAATTGATAGCTACCCAATAGTGTAGCCCTTATTTTATTATATTTATCGGAATATTTAAAATTCAATTAATTTTTCTAATATATTTCCTATGAGTGATTATGGAATCCTCTCTATTTTACCCCCTGTAATTGCAATTATTCTGGCTTTAAAAACAAAACAGGTTTATGTTGCTTTGTTATTTGGAATTTGGTTTTCATGGGTCATCATGAGTGATTGGAATTTTCTAAGAGGTACCTTGGCAACCATTGAGGGGTTGGTCAATGTTTTTAAATCCGAATCAAATACCAGAACCATTATGTTTAGTGCCCTGGTAGGATCACTGCTACTATTTATTCAATATTCACGAGGCGTAGAAGGCTTTATCAATAAATTAAATATATTAATCGATTATTTTGAAAAAAAACAAAAGGGTTATAGTAGAGTAATCGTTCAGGTATTAGCCATGATCACAGGTTTACTTTTATTTGTAGAATCAAGTATTAGCTCACTAACAGTTGGCACCTTATACCGACCAGTTTTTGACAAATTAAAAATACCTAGAGAAAAATTGGCCTATATAGCCGATTCCAGTTCAGCCCCGTCATCTATTCTAATTCCTTTCAATGCATGGGGAGCGTTTATTATGGGGCTTTTATTAACTCAAGGAATTGATCAGCCCTTTATGACATTGTTGTCATCCATCAAATTTAATTTCTATCCCATTATAGCCATCATAATTGTATTTATTGTGATCCTTTCCAAAAAGGATATAGCGTCAATGGCCAAGGCTGAGAAAAGAACCAAAGAAACCGGTAAACTTTTAAATGATGGTGCCAAACCCATGATTTCAGATACCATAACTTCTTTCAAACCTAAGGAAGGTATTAAAGCGAAAGCCTTTAATATGGTTGTACCTTTATTAACCATGGTTTTTATGATGCCTATAAATCTTGTTTATACAGGTTGGGATAAAGTGGAAAATTACACATCATTTGGCGATCATGTTTCTCAAGCAATCGGTAATGGTTCCGGTTCATCATCGGTATTGTATGCAGTATTAACTTCCATTTTTGTAGCTATGATCATGTATCGCACTCAGGGCATACTAAAAATGAAAGAAATGGTAGATTTGGTTTTAAAAGGGATTAGTGAATTGATGCCCTTGGCTCTTTTGATGATGTTGGCATTTGCCATTGGCGAAGCTTGTAATCAATTAGGTACAGGAATTTATATTGCTAATTGGTCTAAAGATTGGCTTTCTCCCGAGTTTTTACCAGCGATTGTATTTGTTTTAAGTTCATTTATAGCATTTTCAACGGGAACATCCTGGGGGACTTTTGCCATCATGCTTGCCATTTCTATTCCTATGGTTAACATCCATGGAGGGGACGTAACATTAGTTATTGCAGCCACTTTGGGCGGAGGAATTTTTGGAGATCATTGTTCTCCAATTTCCGATACTTCCATCATATCTTCGATGGCTTCTGCCAGTGATCATATTGACCATGTAAAAACGCAATTACCCTATGCTTTAATTGGAGGTACCCTTGCTACTATTCTATATTTAGTTATGGGCTTTGCTTTGAATTAGACTACCTTTGTGCTTTAAATTTAATCATGGCACATAAATCCGGTTTTGTAAATATTATTGGTAATCCCAATGTAGGTAAATCAACTTTGATGAATGCCCTTGTAGGTGAACGATTATCAATTATTACTTCTAAGGCCCAAACAACACGACACAGAATCCTGGGTATTGTAAATGGTGAGGATTTTCAAATTCTTTTTTCTGATACTCCAGGAATTATCAAACCGGCTTATGAATTGCAAAAATCAATGATGAATTTTGTGAAATCTGCTTTTGAAGATGCTGATGTGTTGGTTTATATGGTAGAAATTGGAGAAAAAGAATTAAAAGATGAAGACTTTTTCAACAAGATAAAAAACAGTGAAATTCCTGTTTTACTGCTTATTAATAAAATTGACA
>JAUXGV010000250.1 GCA_030621915.1 Flavobacteriaceae bacterium | reverse complement strand
CCAACTATTTTTGGCTATTAATCCCTTTTTATTTTTAATGAAATCTCGAATAAAATCGGATTTCATTAAAAATAAAAATCCCAATAAAATTTCTTTTATTGGGATTGTGATTGATGTGGGCAATGAGGGATTCGAACCCCCGACCCTCTCGGTGTAAACGAGATGCTCTGAACCAACTGAGCTAATTGCCCTAAGCGGGAGCAAATATAATTGAGTTTTTTAACCTGACAAACATTTTAATTATAAATATTTAATTATTATTCAAATATTTCGCAACCCTCTTGATCATATTTTAAAACAATGTGAATTGAGTTATCTACTATTTTGATAATGAGGGTACATTTTTATAAATAATAACACTATGGTCCATAATTGCCTTATCAAATATTTTTAAAAATTCTTTCCTTTTTAACTCATCAGGAACCAATTCTTTGAGCAAATCCTTATTTGTTTTTAATGCCGCTTCCAAATCTTCCATGGAATCAACAACCAACATTTCGATAAATTCTCTGCTGTCTGCTCCCCAAAAATGCCGATAAGGATGATATGCCCGAATTAATGGATTCTTAAATATCACATTTTCAACATACTTTTCATAGTATTTATAGGAATCATCGTCTTCATAATCTGAAAGAAGGCTTGTTTTTTCAAAAAATACAAAGGGTTCTTCTTTGCTCCTTTTTATTTCAGGAGATAAATATTTTCCAAATTCAGTAGAAGTATAAATTTCATCGGTATGATAGTTCGAATAAAAGCTATTTTGCTTTTCAAAGAAGGATTTTCTTTCATCTTCGTTAGGCCAGGCCTTCTCAATCAAATTATCTCTGATATTATAAATCTTTTTAATATCATCCCATTTTTTGAAAACATCAATTATTTTAACTTCACTTAAATCGCTATCAATATAATTGATCAAAACCTCATGAGAAACTAGTAGTTCAATTTTACTAATAACTTTATTAAAGTATTCTTCTTCTATTACTTTCCATTCTTTCAAATCTGACCCTTCTACTCTGTGCAATGTTCTAACAGTAATATAAACAGGTTCAAACTCGCTAGCAACATCCTGAGCTTTTAAATTATTTACTAATAAAACTGATATGATTAAAAATAGAAATGAAAAGTAATATGATTTCATACGGAGCGTTCTGGTACTATTAATTAATGAGAAATTGGAAACGAATATACAATTTTTATAAATGAGTCTCAGATCCGAAAATCATACTATTAAAGAGGTAATTCAGCAACTACAAAAGTGCTACCACCTATATAAATAAAATCTTCAATATCAGCATTATTTAAAGCTACTGAGTATGCTTTTCCAACAGAATCATATACTTCACCGATCAATTTATGTTTGACGGCTTTACTTTTCAAAATATCAGCTTCAAGACCCCTGGGAATATTTGGCTTACAAAAATAATAGCTTGCTTCCTTAGGAAATAATGACAATATTGAATCCAAATCTTTATCATTTACAACGCCTAAAATAATATGTAAGTTTTTATATATTTCATTCTTCAACTGATTTAAAACCAACGTCAGACCTTCGGAATTATGAGCAGTGTCACAAACTACTTTTGGATGGATTTGTAACACTTGCCATCGGCCTTTTAAGCTTGTGTTTTTAATAACATTTTGTAGGCCTTTTAATAATTGATCCTCTGATATTTTATAATTATTCTGTCGAAGAATTTGAATTGCCTGAACGGCGGTTTTAACATTTTTAGCTTGATAATCACCTAATAAATCTGTTGGGTAATCTTTCATAATTAATTCATCAGCTACATATAAAGTTGTATTTCTTTTAGTGGCAATTTCTTGAAAAACTGAAAAAGATTTTTTTTGTTTTTCACCAATAACAACCGGAATTCCTGATTTAATGATCCCTGCCTTTTCATAGGCTATCTCAGCTTCAGTTTCTCCTAAAAACTGGGTGTGATCCAAGCCTATATTTGTAATTAGTGAAACTAAGGGTTTGATAATATTGGTTGAATCCAATCGTCCTCCCAACCCAACTTCTATAATTGCAATGTCGACTTTTTCATTTGCAAAAAAATCAAAAGCCAAACCCACAGTCATTTCAAAAAAAGATAATTTTTGTCGATCCAAAAATAATCTATGATCAATAACAAAATCGACAACATTTTGTTCAGAAATAAGATTTCCATTGACCATGATCCGTTCTCTAAAATCCTTTAAATGGGGAGATGTATACAAACCAACTTTATATCCGGCTTCCTGCAATATTGAGGCTAACATATGACTGGTGGACCCCTTGCCATTGGTTCCTGCCACATGAATTGAATTGAATTTTTTATCAGGAAAATCTAGCTCTTTTGAAAAAGCTAAAATATTGGTGAGATCTTTTTTAAATGCCATGGGACCCTGACGTTGATACATCGGGAGTTTAGCGAACATCCAATCTAACGTCTCAGAATAATTCAAAATTAATTTTGTGTAAAAATATAAATGATAGAACCTATCTGTTTTTGAGCAGCATCACTGTCAGAATTAAATTTGGTTTTCATAGCGGCCTCCTTTGCTCTCTTCAACAAACAAGCCGTAGTATTTGTAGTTCCTTTAACTCCTGGTTCCGCAGATATGACTTTTCCGGATTGATCTACAGATATATTTACAACTACTTTACCTTCCTCATTACAATCATAAATTGGTTTCGGAGTATCTACAGCCTTCCTATTACGCAAATTGTAGTTTCCTCCGCTTCCAGTACCTCCACCATCGCCATAATGACCACTGGCATTAGGGTCGCCTGTTTTACTTCCTTTGTCTCCGGCTTGATTGTCATTCCCTTCTCCTCCATCAGCTTTGCCATTATCATTACCAAATCCTC
>JAUXGV010000068.1 GCA_030621915.1 Flavobacteriaceae bacterium | reverse complement strand
GCAACAATTGTATAAACGTATTGCGTTTATATCCGCTATGGCTCTAAGTTATTGTAATTTTTTAAAAATTCTAGGGGACTTGGTGTATTATTTATGTGAGTATTACTAACATGTGTGTAAATCTCAGTAGTTTTACTACTTTCATGTCCTAATAAAACCTGAATACTTCTCAAGTTTATTCCTTTTTCATATAAATGAGTGGCATAACTATGTCTCAAAGTATGTAAAGTGGCTTTTTTTCTAATCTTCGCTGCTCTCAATGATCTTTTAAAAAATTGTCTGATACTACTTGGAGAATATTTTGTTGAATCAATAGAATTTTTTCCCTTTCTACCTTCAAAAAGATATACTTTAGGTTTGAACATTTTATAATAGCCTCTTAATTCGTCTATTAAACAATCGGGTAGTGGTACTATTCTATCTTTTTTGCCTTTTCCTTGTTTTATATGTAATGTTTTTCTCGAGCCATCAATATACTCAATTTTTATATTGATAAGTTCACCAACCCTAAGACCACAAGCATAAATGGTACTTAAAATCATTCTATGTTTTAAGTTTTTAGTCACTTCTAATAATAGATTAACTTCTTCTAAACTCAGTATTTCGGGCAGTTTTCTTTCTTTCATCGGTCTGTCAATTTCAATGAACTCCCTTTCATAACCCAAAATATTTTCCCAATAAAATTTCACTGAATTTATTGCTTGATTCTGACTACTGATTGCATAACCCTTGTCTATCAAATCTAAAATGAATGCGTTCACATCCTTTTTAGGATCTAAATTGTTTATCCTACAGAATTTGGCATACATACCGAGAAAGCTTAGATAAGTTTTTTGCGTACTTGGCGAATAGTTTCTCTGTTTTAATTTGTTTCGAATTAAATGGAATGATTTCATCTTGGATAAAAATAGACAAAATAATCAAGAGAAAGATGGGTTAAATGAACATAGTCGGTTCTTAACCGTTAAAAACGAATAATGTGAAATTCTTTTTAAAAAATCAATAATTATAGTATTTTTAAGCTATCATGAAATGTAAAATTTGTAAAAAGGAACTTAAAGGAAGAAAAGATAAAATTTTCTGTTCTGTTAATTGTAAAAATTATTATCATTCAAATTTAAGAAGGGTTACAAACGAGACTGCTAAAGAACTTGATAAAATTTTGCATAGAAATAGATCCATATTATTGGAACTTTTAGGCAAAAATATTGTTCAAAGAAAGATTAGTCGAGTTATTTTGGCTAAAAAGAAATTCAATTTTAAATATATTACGCATTTCAATATTAATAGCAAAGGTAAAATGTACCATCATGTTTACGACTTTGCCTGGATGGAATTTTCAGATGATGAAATATTAATTATTAGAAGATGATTCCTCATTATTTTAAAATTTATATTGAGTAGATGAGATCTGAAATGCAGTTACAAAAAAATCATTCAAAAAATTAAAATTTTCTCATACTTCCGTCACAGTTATACACATAAAAATTGTGAATAAACTTAATTGACGATATAACTAATGGGGAGAGATTAACTAGCAATTTAGTGTTATAGATATATAGGATTTATTTAGTTTATTAAATTAAATCTCTATCAAATCAAATTGCTGATTAAGAGGTTGTAATGACTTGAATAAAATATCATTTATTCGTGAGCCATGCTCTGAATAAAATTCTGAAAAATTGGAATTTCTCTCTTGTAAACTGTAATTTGGAAATAATTCATTCTGTAAAATTGTAATTCTTTCAACAATATCAGCTAACTTTCTTTTTTGAGCCTTTAATAAACGTTTTTCTAATTTGTCAATACCATTAATCTGTTTCTTTTCCTGGGCCTTAACAGCACCTAAAAATGATCTATCTGTGCGATTGGATAGTTCTTTCAAGTCTTGAAACATATTTTTAAGCTGTTTTCGTTGTTCTGAAAAATCAATATTGATTTCTGAAATATCTTTAACCTTATGGTTTAATAATGCAGTTTGTTTTTGGAAAATTTCTTTCTTGGAAATTCCCAGTTTTTTCATTTTTTCGCCTTGTTTTCTAGTAAACAAAAGGGCAGAATTACGCAATAATAAAATAGGATAGGAAATCTTCAAAGAATTAAAATAATTTTTTAACTCCAACCAATAAGCCAATTCGCCACCACCACCTATATAACAAAGGTTGGGCAATATAACTTCTTGATATAAAGGACGCATCAATACATTGGGGCTAAATTTTTCAGGATTTGTATCCACTTCTTTTAAAATCTCTTTCTCTGAAAAAGTGATCTCAGTATTGTTAATTTTATAAATTCCATTTTCAAGAATAATTCGTTCCCTTAAATTGTGATCTAGATAAAATAAATTAATTTCCCGAGGGTTGACTTGAATTTTATAATTTTTTTCTAATTCCTTTATGGTATTACTTACCTCTTTGTGACAAGATTGATGAAGTAATTCATCCTTTATTTGAGGGATAAAACATTTTTTTAATCCTTTTTCATCCGCATCCAAAACAACCAATCCATTAACACCAAATAATTCATTGGCCAAATATTGGGTTGCTGTAGCTAAATTGTTGTGATTTAAATAAGTATTTTGAAAAAGCTCCTTAATTTCTTGGGCATTTTTTCCCTTACCTAATAATTTTTCAAATTCATCATAAACATCTTGTAATCCTGAGTTATCAAGTCTGCCAACTGCACCGCTGGTATCTTTCCTCCAGCATATTTCATTTCCTTTAAAATTAAAATATTGAATTTCTTCAAAATCATGATCTTCTGTAGCCATCCAATAAATGGGTACAAAATTGTAGGTCGGAAATTCCTTTTTTAATTGAAGGGTTAAATTGATGGTAGAAATTATTTTGTATAAAAAATATAGGGGGCCCGTAAATAAATTCAACTGATGACCCGTAGTAACTGTAAAAGTGTTTTCAGATATTAAGGATTCAATATTTTTTTGAGTTTTTAAAGATGTATCCAGATTTTTATATTGACTTTTAATTACTTCCACCAACGATTTTCTGTCTAGTTGATCATTAAATCTACTTCTTGATTCGATCTGTTTCTCAAAACCTTTAAGATCAGAGAAATTATCATAGAATTGACGAATGGTTTCTTTTTGGTCTAAATAATCGCAAATGGTTTTTGTGAAATATCCGGTTTCGGAAAAAGAGATGCTAGTGCTTTGAGCCACGTATTTAATTTTTGTTAAAAATACTAAAATTAACATACATGTCAATACCTCAACACACCTCTAACATTTTTTTAACGAAATCAACTAAATGAAGGTTCCCTTAAAATTAATTTAATTGGAAACAGGTTCACCAATCAAATCAAAATCTGTTGCTTCAGTTATTCTAATATCAACAAATTGTCCTATTTGGATATAGTGTTGTGTGGCATCAACTATCACTTCATTATCAACATCGGGGCTGTCAAATTCGGTTCTTCCAATAAAATGATCTCCTTCCTTTCGGTCAAAAATACACTTAAAAACCAACCCCACTTTTTCCTGATTCAGATCAAAAGAAATCTGGCCTTGAATTTCCATGAGTTCGGCAACTCTTTGTTCTTTAATATCTTCAGGTACATCATCTTCCAAATTATACGCATGCGTATTTTCTTCGTGCGAATAGGCAAAACATCCCATCCGTTCAAAACGTGAGTCGATTACAAATTGTTTCAATTCTTCAAATTGAGCTACCGTTTCTCCCGGATATCCAACAATAAGTGTGGTTCGAATAGCCATATTGGGCACCATTTCCCTGAATGTATGTATCAAATTGATTGTTTTATCTGAACTCGTACCACGTCGCATGGATTTTAAAAGTTCGGTATTGATATGCTGTAATGGAATATCAAGATAATTACAGATTTTGGGTTCGTTTTTCACCACATCCAGAACATCTAATGGAAAACCCGTAGGAAATGCATAATGAAGCCTGATCCATTCAACACCATCAATTTTTACCAATTCTTTTAAAAGATCAGCCAAGGCCCTTTTTTTATAGATATCCAATCCATAGTAGGTCAGGTCCTGGGCAATTAAAATCAATTCTTTAATTCCTTTTTCTGCCAATTTTGTTGCCTCAACAACAATATCTTCTATAGGTGTTGAAATGTGTTTTCCGCGCATCAATGGTATCGCACAAAAAGAGCAAGGCCTGTCACAGCCCTCTGCAATCTTTAAATATGCATAATGTTTGGGAGTCGTTGTTAATCGCTCACCAATCAATTCATGTTTGTAATCGGCCTCTAAAGCTTTTAGCAAATTGGGTAAATCATGTGTGCCAAAATATTGATCTACATTTTGAATTTCTTGCTCTAAATCTGGTTTATAGCGTTCACTCAAGCAACCTGTTACAAATACTTTATCAACCTCTCCTGATTCTTTTTTGCCAACATAATGTAATATAGTGTTTACCGATTCTTCTTTGGCTTTGCCAATAAATCCGCAGGTGTTAATTACTACTATATTCCCATCATCGTTAACATCTTCATGAACCACATTTTTATTATTTGCTTTGAGCTGTCCCATCAATACTTCACTGTCGTATACATTTTTAGAACAACCTAGGGTTATAACATTGATTTTATTTTTTTTGGAATACTTGCTGCGCATTTTTTTATTTTTTTTGCAAAAATACTTAAACCGTTTGAAATTCGTTAGTCTTATATAGATATATCCATTGAATTATGAAAATTATATTAAACTTAATGAGCAATAATCCATTTTCTTTTATTTTTTATCCAATTTTTAAGGGTGAATCGAAAAAAGATTTGGATAATTATTGTACTTCGGATAAGCAAGCTTCAGAATTAGAATATAAGGAGAAGGAAGAAATCTTTTTGGTTTCTGGTATCAGAACTTAAAACTACATGACATATTCTAAATTATGGATACTACTTTTTATTTTTGTAATATCTTGTGTAAATGATGATATAGATAATCCTGATAATTCTCCAAATCAATTATATTTTCCTTCAATAGAAAGCAATGATTGGGAAACGATTTCATTGTCAGAATTGGGATGGAATGAAGATAATTTACAGCCTTTGTTAAATTTTATTAAAGAAAAACATTCTAAATCATTCATCATTTTAAAAGATGGAAAAATTGCAGTTGAATGGTATGGAAATGGTGCAGATATGAATTCTAATCATACCTGGAATTCTGCTGCAAAAACCCTTTCTGCATTTACTATTGGCATTGCGCAACAAGAAGGCTTTTTAGATATCAACGATGCTTCCAGAAATTATTTAGGCAACAATTGGTCTAGCTTGACCAATACACAAGAAGAGAAAATTACCATTTGGCATCATTTAACGATGTCTACAGGATTGGATTATGATGTTGTAAATGCCAATTGTACTGAGCTGGAAGATTTGGTTTACAAAAATGAACCAGGAACCTATTGGTACTATCACAATGCTCCTTATACCTTAATCCACAATATTGTTGCAGGAGCAACAAATTCAACTTTCAATAATTATTTTAACCAAAAAATAAAGAAAAAAATTGGTATGCAAGGAGCTTGGGTTCCCTTTGGATGTTTTAGGTTATTTGGGAGCAATGCTAGAAGTATGGCGAGATTTGGCTTATTGAATTTAAACAAAGGTATTTGGGATACTGAAGTTATTTTGAGTGATACAACTTTTTTTAATGAAATGATTAATACATCTCAAGATCAAAACAAGTCTTACGGCTATTTATGGTGGTTGAATGGAAAAGACAATTTTAAACTTCCATCATCGGAAGAAACTTTTAATGGCGAATTGATTCCGAATGCTCCTGCTGATATGTTTTCTGGTTTAGGCAAGGATGATCAAAAACTATATGTTATACCAAGTCAAAATTTAGTAGTGGTTAGAATGGGAGATAATGCAAGTGATGGCTCTTTTGCGTCAAGTAGTTTTGACAATGACTTATGGGAATATATTAATGATGTTATTTATTAAATTAAAACAAGGCCTCTAGAAACTTATACCTTATAAGAGTTTTTGGTTTACTGCTAAAAATAATGACCTATTATCTAAAAAACGAATTCACAAACTCAGTTTTATTAAAAATTTGTAGGTCGTGAACACCTTCACCCACACCAATGTATTTTACAGGAATTTGAAACTGATCAGAAATTCCAATAACAACACCTCCTTTGGCAGTACCATCTAATTTGGTAATGGCAAGAGCTGTAACCTCAGTGGCTTTGGTAAATTGTTTGGCCTGTTCAAAGGCATTCTGACCCGTTGAGCCGTCTAATACCAATAAAACTTCGTCAGGTTTATTCGGAGTTATCTTTTCCATTACCCGCTTTATTTTGGTCAGCTCATTCATTAAATTAACCTTATTATGGAGTCTTCCGGCAGTATCAATGATTACAACATCTGCTTCTTGCTTAATGGCAGATTCAAGCGTGTCAAAAGCAACAGATGCTGGATCACTACCCATATCCTGTCTGACCATAGGTACATCAACTCGGTCAGCCCAAATTTGTAATTGATCAATAGCCGCAGCCCTAAAGGTATCAGCAGCACCTAATACTACTTTTAATCCTTGATTTTTAAACTGAGAAGCTAATTTTCCAATGGTCGTGGTCTTTCCAACACCATTCACCCCAACTACCATAATTACATAAGGCTTGTTTTTTGTAGCAATGGTAAATTCTGAATCTTGATTAACATGTGTTAATGACAGTAATGAAGCAATTTCTTCTCGCAATATTTGATTGAGCTCATCTGTACCGAAAAATTTGTCTTTGGCAACCCTTTCTTCAATCCTTTCAATAATTTTTAAAGTCGTTTCAACTCCTACATCTGATGACACCAATACTTCTTCCAAATTATCTAAAACCTCATCGTCAACTTTTGATTTTCCAGCTACTGCCTTTGTTAATTTATTAAAAAAAGAAGTTTTTGTTTTCTCTAAACCCTTATCTAAAGTCTCCTTTTTCTTCTCAATGTCTTTAGGTTGAGCTTTGGAGAATATTTTTTTGAACAAACTCATTAAAATTAAGTGCTTTAAAATCCCTCTGGAGGATCAATTAATCTATACTTTCGATGCAAATCTAAATTCAGGTTTGACAAAGGTGAATCAATATTTTTGTTTTTGTCTGATAATTGATCATAGCCAAAATAATTTCACTTTAGATACTTCAGAATTGAGTGATATAAAAAAAATTCATATATAATTGGAAAATAATTAAACTCTTAACTTGCAATGCAAATATAAGATTCTGGTATGAATTTAATAGTAAAACGGTTGAAAGTTATAAAATTGAATTTGTACTGAATCTTAAGAACGGCAATAAATAATAATTTGAACTTGAATGCTTTATTAAGGAGGCTGTCCGCAGTGATAATGAATGAAGAGCCGGAATTGCTTTTACTGTAGAGCAACGTAGGTAAAAATAGCATGGAGGCGCGAGAATGAATGTTGCATAGCAATCACCTTGGGCAGCAAAGATTTTTCCCACCTGCCACTAATGATGAATTTTGAGGCGGGCAGGTTGATTCTTTTTTTATCCAAAAAAAGGAATGAGAATTAAAACCTAATACCATAGTAAACAATAAACTCAAGGCCAAAAAAAAGCTACTTTCATTTTACTGAAAATAGCTGATATAATTAATTTTAAGTAAGATTTATTTCTTGCTTAAAAAATCATTTACTTTTGAAGGATCCATGATACTTTCAACAAACATATAAGCACCTGTTTTTTCCGACTTAACCATTTTGATAGCTTTGGTCAATCTTTTTGATCCTGTTTGTAATGATGCAACTGATATCTTTGCCATAATTCTTTATATAATTGAAGTTTTAATAAATTTAAACTTCTTATTATTTAATTTCTTTATGAACGGTCATTTTCTTCAGGATAGGATTGAATTTTTTAACTTCAAGTCTATCTGGAGTGTTCTTTTTATTTTTTGTAGTAATGTAACGAGAAGTTCCAGGCTTTCCTGAAGTTTTATGTTCGGTACATTCTAAAATAACTTGGATTCTATTTCCTTTACTTTTTGCCATCTCTTCTTATTTTTTTAAAAAACCATTATCCCTAGCTTCTTTTACAACCACTTCAATACCTTTTTTATTGATATTTTTTAAGGCTCTAGTTGAAACTTTTAGAGTTAACCATTTATCTTCTTCAGGTAAATAAAAACGCTTTTTTACCAAGTTTACTTTAAATTTTCTTTTGGTTCTATTCAAAGCGTGAGAAACGTTGTTTCCTACCAATGCTTTTTTTCCTGTAAGCTCACAAACTCTTGACATTTCTAATCTGTTTAATTTGTTGTTTCAAAACGAGGTGCAAAAATATAAATTCTTTAGATATCTAACAAACTATTTCGGGTGTTTTTTAAAATTTCTCGACGTAACATTTCAAGCCCTTTAATTGAAGCTCTTTCAATCACTTTTTCCCTGGGTTTTCCAAAATTAAATTCCTCAATAATAACGTCATCTGGGGTCGCAATAGCTATAAAAACCACACCCACTGATTTATCAGTATCATCAACCGTTGGCCCGGCATTTCCTGTTGTTGACAAGGCATAATCTGTTTTGAAAATAATCTTCGATTGTAGGGCCATTTCTTGAGCAACTTCTTTACTCACCACAGAATAATTATCTATTGTGTTTTGAGAAACTCCCAAAATGTCTATTTTAATATTTTTAGAGTATGCCACAATAGATCCTTTAAAAAAATGAGAAGCTCCGGCCTCAGAGGAAATTTTTTTGGCCATATTTCCTCCAGTACAACTTTCGGCCATACTCAAAGTTAATCCATTTTTACGCATTAATTGGTTGATAGATATTTCCAGACTGTCTGATTCTTCCAATCCAACAATAATATCGCCAATAATTTTTTGAAGTTGTTGGATCTGATGGCTTAATGTATCTTCCAATTGAATTCTATTAATTCCCTTAGCAGTTAATCTCAATCTCAATCTTCCGTATGAAGGCAAATAAGCAAGTTTGATATACAGTGGTAAGTTATTTTCCCAAGATTCTATTTTTTTGGCAACTTTACTTTCGCCCATTCCATAGGTAAGAATGGTTTTGTGAACAATTTGTGGTAAGTCAAATGACTGCTGCAATTTTGACAATACATGATCCTTCATAAGCCCTTTCATTTCATTGGGTACACCCGGCATGGAAATGATAATTTTTCCATTTTTTACGAACCACATTCCCGAAGCAGTTCCAAAATTATTTTTTAAGATCAATGCTTTTTTTGGCAGCATGGCTTGTTGAAGATCCAACTCTGTATATGCATAATTTATTTTTGAAAATAAATGTTTGATATGATCTACAATATCCTTTTGTAATACCAATTCGTCATCAAAATATTCAGTGAGGGTAAGCTTGGTAATATCGTCTTTAGTGGGCCCCAAGCCACCCGTAATTAATATGATATCAACATTAGATTCGGCTTCTGATATGGCTTTTAAAATATGTTCTTTATCGTCTTGAATGGAGGTAATCTGATAGATTGATATTCCAATCTTGTTCAATTCCTCAGCAATCCACTTTGAATTGGTATCAGTAATTTGACCAATTAAAATTTCGTCGCCAATGGTTATTATTTCTGCCTGCATGGCGGCAAAGGTAATCTAAAAAGTCAATGTTTAAATATGATCAATTGATAGTAATTAATTGACTCTATATTAAAATGATAACTAAATAGGGTCGTTTACCAGCTTTTATATGGGTTTTTGGATAAATAAGAATTGTAATATTTTATATCACCGGTAACTTCCACACCCAACCAATGGGGTTTGTCGAAAGTTGTTTCTTCTGTTGGCAACTCAATCTCAGCCAGTATCAATCCTTTGTTATCTCCTAAAAACTCATCTACTTCAAAATTCAATCCATCGTTGGCGGGAATGATCGACCTTATTTTTTCTATATTACCGGGTTCAGCCAATCTAAGTATTTCCATGGCTTCTTTGGATGAAATTTCTTTTTCCCATTCGAATCTTGATAGCCCTGAATCATTACTTGCCCCTTTGATGGTAATAAAACCTTGATCTTCTTTTATTCTGATCCGAACCGTTCTCTCAGGGTCAGTAGATAAATACCCCTGACTAATATTTGATGAAGAAGTGATAAATTTTTTAAAATCGCCTTTTACTAAAAATTTACGTTCTATTTCTTTATTCATCAATGACTTTTTTTTGATTTTTATTCACTAACAATTAACAACTATTCACGATCAGCTATTATCCCTCAACTGTCACTTTCAACTTTTCTTTTCACTTTGTACTTTTCACTTCGTACTTTTCACCTAACATTTACTTTAAAAGCTTCATGAGTTTCAATCTTGCCTTTTAGCACATCATTCGGTTCAATTTTGCCTACGCCAACAGGAGTACCGGTAAAAATAATATCCCCAATTTTTAAGGTGAAAAACTGAGAAATATAGCTTATCAATTCATCAGTTTTCCAAAGCATTTTACGCGTATTTCCATCCTGAACCAATTCGTCATTTTTAAATAGTTTAAAATTCAGGTTTTCCAAATCGAATTTATCTTTCGGATAAAATTCTCCAATAACAGCACTGCCATCAAAGGCCTTGGCTTTTTCCCAGGGTAGTCCTTTTGCTTTTAATTTACTTTGTAAATCTCTTGCTGTAAAATCAATTCCCAAGCCAATTTCATCATAGTATTTGTGAGCAAATTTTTGGCTAATATACTTTCCTAATCGGTTAATTTTGATCAATACTTCCACTTCATAATGAATATCATTTGAAAATGACGGAATAATAAATGGATTTTTTTTGATCAATATAGCCGAATCAGGTTTTAAAAAAATCACTGGATTATCAGGCTTTTCATTATCCAATTCTTCAATATGTTCGGTATAATTTCTCCCTATACAAATTATTTTCATCCTTAAATTCTAAATTATTTCTTGATATTCCTGTCGTCAGTCATCAGTATTGTTCACCGGTCTTTAAACTTCTCACTTCTCACTTCTCACTTTCCGTCTTCGGTTACCTCTCTTCAAACTTTCAACTTTTCACTTCACACTTTCAACTTCGTACTTCTAACTTCGAACTTCTAACTTTCCACTTTAAATTACGGAATCCATTTTTTTTCAAAATTCGGTTTTCTTTTTTCCAAAAAAGCATTCCTGCCTTCTTTGGCTTCATCAGTCATGTAGGCCAATCTTGTGGCTTCGCCTGCAAATACTTGTTGCCCAACCATTCCATCATCGGTTAAATTCATGGCAAACTTCAACATTCTTATTGAGGTAGGTGATTTGGCTAATATTTCATGAGCCCATTGGTAGGCAGTATCTTCCAATTCATTATGAGGAATTACGGCATTTACCATACCCATTTCATAGGCTTCTTGCGCCGAATAATTTCTTCCCAAAAAGAAAATTTCACGGGCCTTTTTCTGTCCAACCATTTTAGCCAAATAAGCGGATCCATATCCTCCGTCAAAACTTGTTACATCGGCATCTGTTTGTTTAAAGATGGCATGTTCCTTACTTGCCAGAGTTAGATCACAAATAACATGTAAACTATGTCCTCCGCCAACGGCCCATCCTGGAACTACAGCTATAACTACCTTTGGAACAAAACGAATTAAGCGTTGAACTTCTAGAATATTGAGTCTATGATAACCATCTTCGCCCACATATCCCTGATGTCCTCTGGCTTTTTGGTCGCCCCCACTACAAAAGGAATATACCCCATCCTTAGGAGAAGGACCTTCAGCTGAAAGTAAAATAACACCTATAGAAGTATCTTCTTGGGCATCATAAAACGCTTCATATAATTCACTAGTTGTTTTGGGTCTGAATGCGTTTCTAACTTCAGGTCTGTTAAAAGCAATGCGAGCTATTCCATCACATTTTTTATAGGTAATGTCATCAAACTTTTTTACAGTTTGCCAATTGGGTTTTTTCATCTGTTTATTTTTTATTAACTGTTATGCCTATCTTCCGATATGTAAGCTTAATATCCATATTAGCATTTCTCTGAATAATCATATTTTTTACCTCAGATGTATCATCTGCTAAGTTTTATTGTTTTTGTAAAATATTTACAACAGGATATCGTTGGATAAATGTATTAATGTAGCGAAATTAGCAAAAGTTTATAAATTAAACTTCTTGTTGGTTATTTTTATAATTGATTAATTTCTTTAACAAAAACTTCAAATCATGAAAAAAATAGTTTTTATTCTATTGATAATTTCTGCATTTGCCAATGCTCAAGACAATATTATATTTAAAAAATTCAGCTCTTATGAATTGAATACCGAGCGGATATTGAAAATTTATTTACCTGATTCATACGAAGAACAGAGTGATAATACTTATCCGGTTACTGTTGTTTTTGACGGTGAATATTTATTTGATGTATATGTGGCCAATGCCAAGTTATTCGCCTCAAGAAACAAGGCACCAGAGCAAATTGTTGTTGGAATATACCAAAATCAAAGTGAAGAAAGATATGTTGATTGTGACTATAGCACAGATACTGGATTACCCAATACTGATAGTACGAAATTCTATAAGTTTGTGAGGGAAGAATTATTAAATTATATAGATGATAACTATAGAACATCATTATTTAAAACCTTAGTTGGAAATACTATTACCGCAAATTTTGCCAATTATTTTTTCCTTGAAGATTCGCCTGCTTTTAACGCTTATATCAATATCAATCCAAGCTACGCACCATTGATGCAGGAGCGAATTGAGGCAAAAAGCCAGAATTTGACTTCAGATGTTCATTATTACCTGAGTTCAGGAAATTTCAATGTTGAGAAAAGACGAAAACCAATCGATGAAGTTCATAACTTATTGAAATTATCAGAGAATGAAAAATTCAATTACAAATACGATGATTTTTCAAATTCTACAAAAACAGCATCTATTGGTCAAGCAATACCAAGTGCTATGGGATCCATATTTGAGATATTTGCTCCAATTTCAAAAAAGGAATTTGATAATAATATTGTCGATTTAACACCGGGAGAAGCGATTATGTATCTGGAGAAAAAATACGTTGAAATAGATTACTTATTCGGTTCAAATGTACAAGTTAGAGAAAGTGATATTTTTATCATGGAGCCTATTATTATGGATAAAGAAAATGGAGATTATTTAGAGGAATTTGGTAAAATGATTATTCGTTTATATCCTGAGTCTCCAATGGGTGATTATTATATTGGTTACTATTATGAAACCGGTTATGATTATAGAAAAGCATTGAAGCATTATAAAAATGGCTATGCAAAAATTGGATCAGATAACCCGAATTCAGATGCCTATTATGCCAATGTGGAACGTATTTTAGATAAACAACGAGCAGAAAAATTAGGCTATCCAATTGAGGAAGAAGTAGGTGAAGAGGAAAACACTGATGAGTCTCAAGAAAAAAATTAAATTCGAATAATTGAAAACATGAAAAAAGGATGCCGAAATAGGCATCCTTTTTTTTGGCTATTATCATGCATTAGATTTTCTAATGCATGATACTGGCTTAAGATTTGTGTTTCATTTTACTATGTTCACGATGTTCCTTATGCTTTTTATGCATTTTTTCTTTTTTCATGCGAACCATTTTTTTGCTTGAAACCCGCCATTGTTCAAATTGCTTTTCGTTCAGGATTTTTTTGACCTCAGCCTGATTTGCTATTCGGGCATCTAACAAATCATTTTTCATTTTGAAAATTTCATCCTGACTGGGCTTTTCTTCACGGTCCTTCATTGCTTTATGTTGCTGAATCAATTTTTCTCGCATTTGAGCTTGTTTTTTATTAATTGATAGCATTTGCTGTTGTTGTGAGCTGCTTAAATCTAATTCTAGAACCATTTGTTTGGTTTGAAGAACTGCCTGTTGTTCAGCAGTGAATTTCATTTTTCTTTTTTTAACATCGTGACCATCTTGGGCATACGATATCATAGTAAAACTTAATAAAATAATACAAGCTATTTTTTTCATGTTATAGGATTTTTTAAAGATTATATGATTAAGACTAGAGAATAATTATAAAGTTTAATCCTTAACATGAATTTAACTAAAATAAAAATTCTAATCATCAGTCATCAGTCATCAGTCATCAGTCATCAGTCATCAGTCATCAGTCATCAGTCAT
>JAUXGV010000118.1 GCA_030621915.1 Flavobacteriaceae bacterium | reverse complement strand
CAGGCGGTCAATATTGGTGGAAATACAATTATGGCGGTTTCAATGTATCCAAAAGAAGGCAATCCTTTATGGGAAGAGTATTCTACTAGGGTAGTTATCAACACACTTATTTCTTATTCCGAACAAATGTTTGATTACCCATATCATAAAGCGATTTCAGTTCATGCAAAACAGCAGGGAATGGAATATCCAATGATTTGCTGGAATTATGGAAGACCTAAAGAGGATGGCACCTATTCAGAAAGAACAAGAAATGGAATGATTGGTGTAATTACTCATGAAATAGGACACAATTGGTTTCCTATGATTGTAAACTCAGATGAGCGTCAATGGGGCTGGATGGATGAAGGTTTAAATACCTTTGCTGAACTTATAGCGGAAGAAAGATTTGAAAAAGGCTTTCCAGCCGGCGGCTATCCAAAAGGTATAGTGGGTTATATGGGTGGAGATCAAAGTAGAATTGCGCCCATCATGTCAAAACATGACAATGTTTTTCAAAGTGGACCGAATGCTTATTCCAAACCTTCTGCAGGCTTATATATGTTACGTGAAGTAATTTTAGGCCATGAATTATTTGACAAAGCCTTTAAAACATATGCTGAACGTTGGAAATTTAAACATCCAACACCTGCTGATTTCTTTAGAACCATGGAAGACGCTTCTGGAACAGATTTAGATTGGTTCTGGAGAGGGTGGTTTTATACCACCGATTATAATGACATAGGAATTAAAGATGTTAAAAAATACGTCGTAACAGATCAACCTACAGAAAGAGCAAAAAATGTGTACAAACGATATGGCGTAGATATCAATGATTATTTACCTGCTTTATTTTTAGTAAATACAGAAAGTGAAGAATATTCAGAGGAAATGGCCAAGGTTAAAAGCCCTTCCACAGACATTCCTTTTCTAAATGAATATTTGTCTGATAATTTCTCACCACAAGAAAGAGAATCATTAAAGGACACCAAATATTTTTATGAAATTATTTTTGAAAAACCAGGAGGCCTAGTAATGCCAATATTAGTTGATTATGTTTATACAGATGGAACCAAAGAAAGTAAATATTATCCTGCAGAAATCTGGAGACTCAATGACAAAGAGGTGAAAAAAGTATTTGCATCAGATAAAGAAATTAAAGAAATCATAATTGATCCAAATCTTTTAACTGCTGATGTGGATACAGAAAATAATAGTTGGCCAAAAAAGAAAGAGGATTCACAATTTGATCAATTTAAAAAGAACACAATTAAAAATTAATATTTAAATAAATTAAATCTAAATCATGAAGAAAGTTTTTTTAACAATCATAGCTACAAGCCTCGTATTGTTTTCATTTACAACTATTATAAAAACAAATTATACAGTCGATATTAATAATTCAAAAGTCAATTGGAAAGGATTTAAACCAACAGGTTCTCATTATGGAACTATTAATATATCCAGCGGAAATTTTATTGTAAAAGTTGATAAAATTTTAGGGGGTGAATTTACTATTGATATGAATAGTATTGTTGATTTGGATATGGCTGCAGATAATGAATACAATGCTAAACTAGTTGGGCATTTAAAAAGCCCTGATTTTTTCGATGTAAAAAAATATCCAAATGGAACTTTTAAGATCACTAAAACTGAGAATAAAAATGGAAAAATATTAATTTCAGGTGATTTGACTTTAAAGGACAAAACGAATCCCGTTTCATTTTTAGCGGATGTAAAAATTGACAAAAATGGTTTGACACTTAAAAGCGAAACTTTTAAAGTAGATAGATCAAAATATAATGTAAAGTTTAAATCCAAATCATTTTTTGATGATTTAAAGGATCAATTTATCAATGATGAAATGGAAATATCAGTTGAAGTTGTTGCGAATAAATAAACTACATGATTAAACTCTGAAAAAACCTCAAGTTAACTTGAGGTTTTTTTGTTATTTATTAAAGAGGAAAAATATTTAGCTAATTACACGTTTGAATTAAATACGAATCGAATAAGTGTTTTTAACTTCATTCATAATAAAGGTACTATGAGTACTGCCAATATGATCAAGTGCTGTTAATTTATTATTTAAAAAATCACGATATGACTTCATGTTTTCAACAACAACCTTTAATATATAATCATATTCCCCGCCTACATTGAAACATTCCAATACCTCGTCAAATTTCACTATATGTCTTTCAAATCTATTCACATATTCGTGTGAATGTCGGGTCAATTTTATTTGACATAAAACAACAAAGGATTTGTTTATTTTTTCTTTATCAACTAAGGCAATATACCTTTTAATCACACCCGATTTTTCCAATTTTTTAATTCGTTCATAAATGGCCGTATTGGATAAATTTAAATGAATCGACATTTCTTTTGTAGTCATTTTACAGTCATTTTGTAAATAATCAAGAATTTTTCTATCCGTGGTATCAAAGGGCATAAGGTAAATTTTCTAAATTTGTGGGAAATTATTTAAAATAATGTAAATATATCTATATTTTATTACTTTATTAGATTTATTTTCTAATATATTGATTTTTGATTGACTTTTAATCTATTAATTATCAACTTTGTCAATAAAATATCTATATTATGAACTTCAATCCAGCAGACAACATTCAAGATTTACAATATTTTGGTGAGTTTGGCGGTGTCAATCCGTCCATATCAGATTCCTCAACCTATACTTTTTTAGCTGCAAAATCTATGATGGATACTTTTGAAGGCAATTCAGAGGGTTGCTATTTGTATTCAAGGCATTCAAGTCCGAGTAACCTGTACTTAGGCGAAGCTTTGGCCGCTATGGAAGGAACAGAAACAGCCAATGTGGATTCCTCTGGTATGGGATCAATATCTACGGTAATCATGCAAATTTGCAGTAGTGATGATCATATTATTTCAGCCCGTACTATTTATGGTGGAACCTATGCTTTTTTTAAGAACTTTATGCCCAAATTCAGAGTATATACTTCCTTTGTTGATATTACAAATTTGGAACAAGTGGAAGCATCCATTACTGAAAACACAAAAGTAATTTATTGCGAATCAGTTAGCAATCCATTATTGGAAGTAGCGGATCTAAGTGGTTTATCTAAACTTGCTAAAAAATACAATCTTAAGTTAGTCGTTGATAATACCTTTTCTCCTTTGAGTATCTCACCCGTTAAATTTGGTGCTGATATAGTGGTTCACAGTCTCACTAAATTTATTAATGGAGCAAGTGATACTGTAGGAGGCGTAGTTTGTGCTGATAAGGAATTTATAGATAGCTGTAGAAATGTGAATAATGGCGCCAATATGTTATTGGGACCAGTAATGGATAGTTTAAGGGCAGCGAACGTTCTTAAAAACCTAAGAACATTACATATTAGAATGAAAAAACACAGTGAGAATGCCCTTTATCTTGCCAACAGATTTGAAGAAGATGGATTGAAAGTGATATATCCGGGATTAGAATCACATCCAAACCATGATTTGTTCACTAGTATCTATAATCCGGAATTTGGATATGGAGGAATGATGGCATTCGATGCGGGGACTCTCGAAAAAGCAGATGAACTGATGGAATTGATGCAAAAAAGAAATTTGGGCTATTTGGCTGTAAGCTTAGGTTTTTACAAAACATTATTTAATGCACCTGGTACGGCAACTTCCTCCGAAATCCCTATGAAAGAACAAAAAGTAATGGGTTTAACAGATGGTTTGATCCGTTTCTCCATTGGTTTAGATAACAATATTGAAAGGACATATTTAGAAATGAAAAAATGCATGGAAGAAACTGGGGTCTTAGAATTTCAATTATAAAATCCTGATCCAAATTCAACAACCTCGAACAAAGGTACGAGGTATGCTTCCGAAAAAACTTTTTTATTTCCAGGCAAACCTAGGGAATTTAAACCCTCAATGAGGGATTAAACATAATATACTTTTTTAAATGCTTGTGGGTTTTTATAGAGGAAGATCATTGTTGGGTTAGTCAACATAGTATTCATCTCTGGGCTATCGCCCAGATGAATACTTAGCTGTTGGTACACGTTTTTTATCTAGTATACTCCTCGAATATGGTTGTGAATATTTTTATTGTAAAACTCTTCTAAATCAATCATAAGTTTTTCAGATAGGGGAGTTAAATTACTTGCTTTAGCATTTCCACAAATATGCTTAGGAGAACTTGCCCCAGGGATAATGGTTGATATTTCTTTATGATCTAATATCCATCGAAGAGACATTTCTATTAGAGACATATTTTCTGGGCAAAATACTTTTAATTCGTCTGACAATTTTATTCCTATGTCAAATGGAAGTCCCGCAAAAGTTTCTCCCACATTAAAGGCTTGTCCGTCACGATTAAAATTTCTGTGATCATTTTCTGGAAATTGTGTTTCATTTGTGAATTTACCCGTAAGCAAACCACTAGCTAAGGGTAAACGAACAATAATTCCGACACCTTTTGCATAGGCTTGAGGTAATAATTCTTGAGTTAATTTTTGTCTGAAAATATTATAAATAACTTGAAGCGATTGGAGTTCTTCTTGTTCAAGACATATTAAACCCTGTTCAGCACTTTCTACACTTGCTCCAAAATGAGTTATTTTGCCTTCTTTTTTTAAGATTCTTAACCAGTCAAAAACTTCACCTTTTTTTAATACCTCTGTTGGTATGCAGTGTAACTGTAATAAGTCAATACAGTCTATTCTCAATCGTTCTCTAGAGGTATCTACACTATCCCTTAATGCTTGTTCAGTATAATTATTAGGAAATAAATCAGGCCTTTGTCCAAATTTTGTTGCAACTTTAATGTCCGCATTAGAATTTTTTAAAAACTCTCCTATTAATTCTTCACTTCTACCATCTCCATATACATCTGCAGTATCAAAAAAAGTAATTCCATTATTAACAGCTTCGCTAAGAATTTTGAATGCATTTTCCCTGTCAATTCCATTACCCCAATTGCCGCCAATCTGCCAACAACCTAAGCCAACTTCACTTATTTCAAATCCTTTATTTCCTAAGTTTCTTTTTTTCATTTTGGTTATTATCTGTTTTTTGTTAATGTTTGCCAACTTGTTTGTGTAAGATTTCGTTGCGTGAATAAGCAACTAATTTACAAAAATTAACAGACTTTAAAATCCGATAGGATTTTCCTAAATGAGCCAAAACCAAGCAATGAATTTTACACGGGTTATTGTTTTGGGTTAGGCAACATAGTATTCATCTCTGGGCTATCGCCGAGACGAATACTTAACTGTTAGCAACTGGCTTTTCTTTTGTTTTTCTCAAATATTTTCTACCATTCAAAAATTTTCCAATAAAAGAACCTCTTACCAAATAGTGATAACTCACAAAACAAATAAATGATGTTAGCGAGAGAACAATTAAAAACTTAGTTATTGCAGAAAATGGTAAGTCATAAATAAATGCTGGAATGATTGCTGTTAACGGCAAATGAATTAAATAAACCCAATAAGAAGAATCAGAGATGTAACGCATTTTTGTAGAGTGCTTGCTACCATAACGAATAAATAGCCCAGTTATTCCGAAGGTGAATAACCAAATATTTATGGCAATATTTTACTGGGACTAATTCCATATATTAATCCCATTAATATAATTATAAAAGAAGATATTCCTAAATGCAGGTTTTTAATAAGTTTTGTATTATTTCGCATATTTGTAATTCCTTTATGTTGGGTTAGAGATTCGTTTTCAGCTTGTTGCTAACGGTTTTGTGTGATTTCGTTGTTGAATTTCAACGATGATATTTTCTTTTTTACCGTTATGTTTATTTTAAAGTTTTATTATTCTTTTTACTTGAATTCAACAATGAATTATATCAATTATTGGCAATAGTAGATTATTCTACAGCCTTTAATATATAATTAGGAATCATTTCATTTGGAGGTGTGCTTTTTCCGTATAATTCGTAGGAATTGTAATTTCCACCAGTAAATACAGTAATCATATCAATTTCTGGCCAAATATTAATTTTTTGCCCACCATTCCCCGTTGCCATATATGAATTATATTGTTTACCATTAATAATAAAATATTTATGCTTCCATAAGTATCCGTAATCGCCTTCGTCCATATCAAATGTTTTATTGACCCAACTTTCGGAAAGAATTTGTTGTCCATTCCATTTTCCACTGTCTTTATACATTTTTGCCAATTTGACTAAATCCCGTGGCGTCATTGTCAGTTGACTAAAACTTGTCATACTTGCCTTATTTGGCTCAAAAGTCCAATCGTAATTTGTTATTCCCATGGGTTTAAAAAGATTTTCTTTGGCAAAAATTTCAATTTTTTCACCTATTGCAATCTCAACTAAACTCCCTAATGTTAAAGCACAACCAGTGCAATAGGATGATGATGTCCCAGGTTCATTAGTCATTGGTAAATCAAGTGTATATTTTACCCAATCACTACTTTCCATCATTGCTTGCTCATTTCCTATGCTTTCGGAATTATTATTGTCACAGTCCATTCCGTGACGATACATTAAAAAGTCTTCAATAGTTATTCGTTCTTTTCGTTTATCAATGTTGTTAATATCATTGTATTTAGATTTGAAATATGGTAATAGTTTATCTTGTTCACTACTTATATTTCCTTTATCAACTGCAATTCCAACGAGTGATCCAATAAAGGGTTTGGTTGCAGACCTTAATTGGTGAGGCGTGTTCTTATCATAGCCATAGAAGTATTCTTCCAATACCAATTTGTTATTTTTGTAAATTAATATGCTATGAACATCGGGAAAATTTCCTTTAATAGTTTCCTTAATCATTCGTATAATTGGCTCAGTGTTTTTGAAAGCATTCTCTAAAAGATCAGTTTCTAAACCATCATTTTCTCTAGTAGGTTTTTGGTAGGAGTAATTGTCTGGAGTTTTGAATAACTCTTTTCGTGGGAACATTTCCATTTTATCAAACTCAAGAGTTACTAACTTAAAAGTCTCTCCGCCGACTTTGTAACTGGTTACTTTATTGCCTTTACCTCTTTGAAATACAACTGGACTACCCTGAATATTGGTGAAACTATCTAATACAATAAGATTTAAAGGGTACTTGACTTTATTAATTACAGCATAGAGTGTTGTATCCATTTCTGATGCAATAATATCTAATGACTCTTCACCGATATATTCATATTTCCCTTCAAAGTCCAATAGTTTTTCATATTTGGAACTGTCATTTTTCGGTGAACATCCAATTATTAATAGAATTAGAAAGAGTGTTTTTTTCATATTCGATTTATTTTCTTTAATGACGAAGGGTTAAAATGATTGTGACAGTTTCTAGTACCATATTATTGCCAACGTTTTGGATAGCATTTGATGCGGTAATACTTGGCCTTTGTATTCCGCTATTAACTAATTTTAAAAATTTCCACTAACTTCGGGTTAAGCTCTAATTAAGCTATAAATTTTAACCGTTGTTATAAACTGGCGGATTTATATTGATACAAATTTTCTAAAATTACTTCGATCAATAATTTCTTCTTTTGCATTATATTCATTTACAAATGTCTTGGGTAACTTTAATTTTTTCTTGGCATTCCATTTAAATTCAAACCCTGTAATTACTCCATTTTCTTCTTCAACTAAGTCAACTTCTTGTTGCTGTTTAGTCCTCCAGAAATACATTTTAGTTAATTTCCCTTTATATATATTTTGCTTTAGTCTCTCCGATATAAGAAAGTTTTCCCATAATGCTCCTGTATCTTGCCTAAGTTCTAAAGAATTAAAGCTACCCAACACCATATTCCTAACACCATTGTCATAAAAATATATTTTTTTATTTTTCTTTATTTCATTTCTTAAGTTTCGACTAAAACTATCCAGTTTAAATATGACATATCCTTTTTGAAGAATATCAATATAGTTAGTAACAGTATTTTTATCTACTCCAACAATTTGAGCGAGTTCATTATAGTTTACTTCACTTCCTAGCTGTAGAGCTAGAGCTTGTACTAATCTTTCTAAAATTTCTGGTTTTCTAATATTGGAATACGCTAAAATATCTCTATATAAGTAACTATTAACTAAGTTTTTTAGGATTTCTCGTTCATCACCAGTGTTGTTTAAAACATCAGGATAGAGCCCATATAACATCCTGTTCTCAATTTGTTGTTCTGAAACTAAATATCCATGGAATTCTTCAAACTCTTCCCAGCTTATTGGTAGTAATTCATATTCCCATTTTCTTCCAGTAAGTGGCTCATTAAGTTCTCTAGATAAGTCAAATGATGATGATCCACTTACAAGTAGTTGAACATCTTTAAACTGATCGGTAATTATTTTAAGTGTCAACCCAATTCCCGGTATTCTCTGAGCTTCATCAATGAATACAATTTTAATCGAACCAATAATACTTCTAATTTGCTCTGTATTTGGATTGTTTAATAAATTTCTAACAGTAGGGTCATCAGCATCTAAAAATAAATGTTTGTTGGCATTAATTAAACTTCTAATTAATGTTGTCTTTCCAACTTGTCTAGGTCCAATTAAAATTATCGTTTTTCCCTTTCCTATTTTGTTTTTAATAGTGTCTGATAAGGTTCTAGTGTACATCTTCTAAATTTTCAGTAAATATACTAAATTATGTATTTATTCACCAATAGTTATACTTTATTGTGATTATATTAGATCTTTAGACAGTTGCAAGCTTGCTTACAACGTTTTTGTGTATGATAGTTGTGGGAAGTATGTGAGTACTTTCCGCCGTGGCGCTAAAGTAATTAATTCGAGTGAATTTCCTACAAGGAGATTCTGTAGCAATTAATGACACACGTTAATAGCAAACGTTTTAAAATAATATTTTAGCCTATCATTGATCCCAATTCTTTCACCGCTCTAGAAGCCATATCGATTGCAATTTTCATATTTGCATATGCGCCTGAGTCTGAATTGGCAATGGTGATACGGCCAAATGGTTCTCGCCCTTTTTTTACAGAATCTCCAGGTCCATTAACAGTGTAACCATGTGCCCACCGGTTCACGGTAATACTCTCAACATCCCTATCGAAATCAAACAATTCATTCGGGAGCATCCCGCTTAAATGTGTTCTAATTTCATCTTCGTAGTCTTTGAATTGTAAACTTAACATTTTATGTCGTGCTTCTTGATATTGTTCAAGAGCCGGTGCTCCAATGGTTTCTCCATATGGACAGCTTACCATCTGAATAACACATGGGTCTTCAGGTGTCTTGGTGTACTCGTAACCACCTATACTTACCGGAAAATCCATAAATACTGCCTGGTGTATATTTCCAGGCGACATGGCCATTCCAATTTCCATTTCTTTTATTGCC
>JAUXGV010000147.1 GCA_030621915.1 Flavobacteriaceae bacterium | reverse complement strand
ATTGGCATATTTCTGTTTCATCGATAAAGAATCTTTTCCTGTTGGAACATTGATTCCTAAATCAATAGCAAATTGCGAAACGGCTTCAACAGCATTGTATAATCTGGCATCTTCACCTTCATTTCTACAGGGCCACATCCAATTGGCTGATAACGAAATCGATTTCAAATTATCTTCTAAGGGTGCCCAAACAATATTAGTCAAGGCTTCAGCAATCGAATTTCTAGATCCGGCTCTTTCATCAACCAAGGCACTTGCAGGAGAATGGCCTATTGATGTCGCAATTCCTTTAATACCCTGATAATCCATAGCCATAACACCAACATCATTTAAAGGCAATTGTAGAGGTCCACAGCATTGTTGCTTGGCTACTTTTCCTCCAACGCAACGGTCTACTTTATTGGTTAACCAATCCTTACAAGCTACAGCTTCCAATTGCAATACCTCAGAGACATAATCATATATATCTACCGAATTATATTCAACAGCATCATATTTTCTATCCAATGAAGTATCTTTCATGATAGTTTTTGGAGAGCTACCAAACATATCGTTCAAATCAAAATCCATCGGACTCTCGCCATTTTCTGCCTTAAATGTAAATCTGAAATCGTCAGTAACTTTACCTACATCATAAATTGGTGATCGCTCTCTATCTGCCACTTTATGTAAAAAATCGATGTCTTTTTTATCAATTACCAAGCCCATTCTTTCCTGGGATTCATTGCCAATAATTTCTTTATTCGACAAGGATTTATCACCTATAGGTAACGCATTTACATTAATTTCACCCCCAGTTTCCTCTACCAATTCCGACAAACAGTTTAAATGGCCTCCGGCACCATGATCGTGAATCGAAACAATTTTATTATCATCGCTTTCAACCATAGCTCTAATGGTATTAGCAACTCTTTTTTGCATTTCAGGATTGGAACGTTGAACGGCATTTAATGTAATGGCTGTATTAAATTCACCGGTATCGGCTGATGAAACTGCTGCACCACCCATTCCAATTCGATAGTTATCTCCACCTAAAATTACAATGGTGTCATCTGTTTTTGGCTTGTCTTTTAAACTGTCCGCTTTTTTTCCGTAACCAATACCACCGGCTAACATGATCACTTTGTCATAACCAAGCTTTCTATGATGCTCTTCATGTTCAAATGTCAATAAGGAACCGGAAATTAAAGGTTGTCCAAATTTATTTCCAAAATCGGATGCTCCATTAGATGCTTTGATTAAAATATCAACGGGAGTTTGGTATAACCAATCTCTTTCTTCCATATTTTCCCAGGGTCTATTTGAAGATAAACGAGAATAAGGGGTCATATAAACAGCAGTTCCAGCTAGAGGTAGAGAACCCTTTCCTCCTGCCAATCGATCTCTAATTTCACCACCTGATCCTGTAGCGGCACCATTGAAAGGTTCCACAGTAGTTGGAAAATTATGTGTTTCTGCCTTTAGTGAGATAACAGATTTCACATCTTTTTTTTCGTAAAAATCTGGTTTGTCAAATGATTTTGGAGCAAATTGTTCGATAATTGGGCCGTCAATAAAGGCCACATTATCTTTGTATGCTGATATGATAGAATTGTGATTTTCGACGGATGTTTTTTTGATCATTTTAAACAAGGAACTTGATTTCTCCTCGCCATCAATAATAAAGGTCCCATTAAAAATTTTATGTCTACAATGTTCTGAATTTACTTGTGAAAAACCAAAAATTTCAGAATCGGTTAGTTTGCGTTCTAATTTGGTAGAAAGATTTTTTAAATAGTTTATTTCTTCTTCATTTAAGGCCAACCCTTCCTGTTCATTATATGCAGCAATATCATCAATATGTAAAATTGGTTCTGGTTTGATGTCAATGCTAAAAATATTCTGATCCAATTGTGTATAGAAATGTTGGATCATGGGATCAAATTCAGGACTATCTGATTCTTTTTTAAAGAATTCTTCAATTCTTAAAATCCCCGTAAGTCCCATATTTTGAGTTATTTCTACCGCATTGGTACTCCAGGGACTAATCATTTCCTTTCTGGGTCCTACAAAATTTCCGTTAATTTTTGGTTGATCAATTTGATCGGCATCGCCAAATAACCAAAGAAGTTTATCTAAACTTTGTGATTCAAATTTATTTGGAGTGGAAACAGCAAATACAATGTTGTTTTTAGCAAAAAAATAGATCATTTTATATTGAATTAAAGTATTGGAATGAATAAGCTGCAAATTTAATCAAATAACATAGTATAATAGACTCCTATGTTGATAAGATTGGAAAAATATTTTGAGCAAATGTTATGTTTTCTTGATCCAAAGATCGAAAAGGATGGTAGCTATTCATTTCAATTACAAAATAAAACTACAGATTTGTTCTTGACTAATAACTTCTCTGATTAGTGTTGCCTTTTTTTACTCACAGTTTATATAATAATGATAGATGAAGCCTGATTCTTCTACTTTTCAACCCTATCTTCCGTCTTCTCTATCAATGCCATATAAAAACCGTCAAAACCAGATTTAGCCGGAGATACTTTGTTTTCATTAATCAATTTAAAATTGGTATTATTTTTTAAAAACATCTTCACTTGCAATTCATTTTCAGATGGAAAAATAGAACAGGTTGCATAAGCCAATTTTCCTCCGACTTTTACCATTTTAGCATAATTTTCTAATATTTCAGCCTGGGTCTTTTTAATATTTTCAATAAACTCAGGTTGTAGTTTCCACTTAGCATCCGGATTTCTTTTTAATACGCCCAATCCGCTGCATGGTGAATCTATTAAAACTCTGTCAGCAGAATTGTATAATTTTTTAATAGTTTTTGAACTTTCTATCGTACGGGTTTCAATATTATGAGCACCCCCTCTTTTGGCTCTTCGTTTTAATTCTTTGAGTTTGTTGCCATATATATCCAGGGCAATAATCTGACCCTTATTTTGCATTAACGCTGCCAAATGTAAGGTTTTGCCACCTGCACCCGCACAAGTATCTACAACTCTTTGTCCAGGTTCTACCTCCAAAAATGAAGCTACTAATTGTGAGGAAGCATCTTGAACTTCAAACATTCCTTTTTTAAAGGCTTCTGTTAAAAAAACATTTTTACGCTCTGTTAATACCAGTGCGTTGGGATGACTTTTTAATATTTCGGTTTCAATACTGTCGGTTAATAATAATTTTTTTAATTCTTGTCGATTGGTTTTTAAGGTATTTACTCTTAAAATTACTTTGGCAGGTTGATTTAATTCACGAATTTCAGCGTCCCAATTATTTCCAATTTCTCGGGTTCCCAGTTCATCCAGCCAATCAGGAATAGATTCTCTAAATTTTCTAATATTTTGAAGCTCATCAAACTTACCTTTAATCCTTCTTGCCGGGGTTCCTTCAAATTGTCTCCAGTCGGGTAATTTATAACCTTTTAAAACGGCCCAAACCGTAAAATTTTTCCAGAGATTTTCATTGGTATAATGTTCTTTGGTGCCAGCAATTTCATTGTAGAGTCTTTTCCATCGAACCATTTCATAAATGGTTTCCGCAATAAATTTTCTATCCCGAGAGCCCCATCTTTTATCACGTTTTAAAACCTTTTCAACAACTTTATCGGCATATCTACCCTCATTAAAAATTAAATTTAGGGAATCAATCACGGCAAAAACTAGGGTTCTGTGTAAACGCATAAATATTATTTTTGGCTTGCAAAGGTACATCAAAATATTGTAGAAAAATGCCATTAAATAAATATCAATAAACTGACTTTTATCAGTTCAAAATTAAGAATATAGAAGTAATTTTAAGAGATAAATTAATTCAGGAATTAATTTATGCAGGAAATTAATTTTAATTTTTTTAGTATGATAAAAATCAATAATGTTTCGCGAATATTCCAATTAAACAAATATGCAATAATTTTTGGAATTTTAATTTTGCATTCTGGCTGCATTAATATCGCAGCTCAAAATAAAGGAATTTTAAATGAGCTGGAATCTGATCCTTTCAAGGAAATTATTTGGCATGTTAAGGCCATACATCCGGAAGGTAATTTCTTAGACATTAAGGCAATGGATAAAGATGGAAATATATATGACGTAAAAGCGATTCAGGATGCTAACCAAAGAACAATTATTGATATAAAAGCCATGGTAGATGGAAAACGGTTGCCCGTTAAAATACTGGTAAGTAACGACAAATTTAGGCCAGTAAAGGCTATAAAAGAGGATGGAACTATTCTTGACATAAAGGCACGAACTCCAGGAGGAGACCTATTGGATGTGAAGGGAGTTAGTAATTCGGGTAAAATTATCAATATTAAAGCAATAGATAAAAAGGGAGGTTTTTATGGAGTAAAAGCCATTTCTCCAACGGGTAAACTTAATGATGTTAAGGGAATTAAATTAACACAGAATAAAGTTGAAATGAATATCAATGGAGTAGATGTTTACGCTCATATAAAATCTATTCCGTCCATGGGATGTACCAATGATAATTTTGTCTGGCATATTAGAGCCATTCATCCTGAAGGGCACCTTTTGTCGGTTATGGCATTTGATAATGATGGAAAATCTTATGACATCAAAGCAATCAGAGAATCGAACCAACGAAGTCTTATGGATATTAAGGCCTTTGTAGGTAACAAGCAATTACCAATAAAAATATTACTAAGTGATGACAAGTATGCACCGGTAAAGGCTATTTCTGAGGATGGATCAATTTATGATGTCAAGGCTATTGATTCTGAAGGAAATAAGTTAGATATTAAAGGTGTGAGTCGTTCAGGAAATATAATCCATATCAAAGCCATTAATAAAAACGGGCTGTTTTACGGGATAAAGGCTATATCACCGGAAGGACAGTTAAATGATGTAAAAGGAGTCAAAATGATCCAAGAATCCTTAGAGGTCAATATCAATGGTGTTGATGTTTATGCACATGTAAAGGCACTTTCTCAACAAAAATAAGTGATCAGTTATTTTAAATGAAGCTGTTAAATTTTTGAATTAGATTTCTAAATCTATTCTTCAATCAATCGGGATTGACAGAAATGAAAATAATCAAGGGAATCATATTATAGCAACTTCATTTATCAAAACTTCTCGAAAACGCCCAAACCAAAAAGTGCAAAATCATATTTTACAGGATCTTCGGCATCCATTTTTCTTAAATTAGTATCCAAGTTCAATAGGGCTTTAGCATCATTTTGTTTTCTATTTAACAGACCCAATTTTCTAGCTACATTTCCTGAATGAACATCTAAAGGACATGATAATTGAGCTGGACTCAAAGTTTTCCATATCCCGAAATCAACGCCAGAATTATCATCTCTTATCATCCAACGTAAAAACATATTGATTCGTTTTGCTGCGGAACCCTTGATCGGGTCTGAAACATGTTTTTGAGTTCTTTTCGGGTGATCTATCTCAAAAAACACTTTTTTAAAATGATGGATTGATAATTGTAAGGAATCTTTTTCGGAATTTTTGGCAAATACATCCTCCAAGCTGTTGTAATTCTGATAGATGTTTTTTAAAGATTTGATAAAAAACCGAAAATCGGTTCCATTAAAAGTTCGATGAACGAAATCATTTAGATATTCCAATTGATTTTCTTTATGTTGCATGATAAAATCATAAGGAGAGTTTCCTAATAAATTCATCATCCTGTTTGCGTTTTTTATGATCATTTTTCTATTTCCCCAGGCTATAGTAGCAGTAAGAAAAGCGGATATTTCGATATCTTCTTTTAGAGAAAATTGATGTGGTATTTGGATTGGGTCAGAATCAATAAAAGAAGGGTTATTGTATTCAATAACCTTAGCATCTAAAAACTCTTTTAAATCATTTTGGTTCATATGTCAAAATTGAAAATTCAAAAGTAAATAAATCACTTTACAAAACCATTTATTATCTTCGTGATTGGAAAAATTAGCATGTCAATCAATTTACAAACTTCCATAGCATATTTAAAAGGTGTTGGCCAAGCTCGTGCTGATTTATTGGGCAAAGAGCTGAGAATTTTTACGTATGCTGATCTGCTTAATTTTTTCCCTAATAGATATATTGATAGAACTCAGTTTTTTAAGATAAATCAATTACAAACCAATAGTTCTGAGGTTCAAATTGTTGGTAAAATAACTTCTATAAAAACAGTTCAACAAAAACGGGGAAGTAGATTGGTTGCCAATTTCATGGATGATACTGGGAGTATCGAATTGGTGTGGTTTCGAGGGGCGAAATGGATCAAGGATACTATTAAAGTGAATACGCCAACAGTGATTTTTGGACGTGTGAATGCCTTTAAAAATTCCTTTAGCATGCCACATCCAGAAATGGAATTGGTTACGGAATACAAAACGAACCTTCGAACGTCCATGCAGCCCATATATCCTTCAACCGAAAAATTGGGTAACAAAGGGTTAACCAATAGGGCATTGCAAAAAATAATGCAAAATTTATTTATTGAGATAAAAGGTGAGTTTCAGGAATCTTTGTCAAATAATATTATCAATCAGTTAGGGTTGTTGGGTAAAAACGAGGCCATGTTCAATATTCACTTCCCAAAAAGTCAGATTTTATTGACCAAAGCTCAACAGAGATTAAAATTTGAAGAATTATTTTATATTCAATTACAGTTGATTCGTAAGAAATTAATCAGAAAACATAAAGTTAGAGGCTATGCATTTGAAAAAGTAGGTGAAAATTTTAATACTTTTTATAAGCAACATTTGGCATTTGAATTGACCAATGCACAAAAAAAAGTTTTGAAAGAAATAAGAGCTGATATGGCACGAGGCGCTCAAATGAATCGATTGTTACAAGGTGACGTAGGATCAGGTAAGACCATAGTGGCAATTTTTAGTATGCTTATAGCATTGGACAATGGTTATCAGGCGGCCTTGATAGCTCCAACAGAAATTTTAGCGAAACAACATTTTAATGCGATTCATGATATGTTGGAAGCTATGTCCATTTCGGTAAAATTATTAACAGGTTCAACAAAAAAATCAGAAAGAAAAATTATTCATGAATGCTTAGAGAATGGTGAATTAAAAATATTGATTGGTACCCACGCCTTATTGGAAGACAAGGTGAAATTTAAAAATCTTGGGATTGCAATTATTGACGAACAACATAGGTTTGGAGTTGCACAACGATCCAAAATGTGGATGAAAAATAAATTACCACCACATATTCTGGTAATGACAGCTACTCCAATACCCAGAACCTTAGCCATGAGTGTATATGGCGATTTGGATATCTCAATTATTGATGAATTACCTCCTGGTAGAAAATCAATTCAAACGTTACATAGATATGATAAGAATAGATTGGGTGTTTTTAAATTTATTAAAGATGAAATAGCGAAAGGAAGACAAATTTATATTGTTTATCCCCTTATTCAAGAGTCTGAAAAAATGGATTATAAAGATTTGATGGATGGCTTTGAGAGTATTTCACGTGAATTTCCCAAACCTACCTATCAAATCAGTATCGTTCATGGAAAAATGAAGTCGGCTGATAAGGATTTTGAAATGCAACGATTTGTTAAAAATGAAACACAAATCATGGTAGCTACAACAGTAATTGAAGTTGGTGTTAATGTGGCAAATGCCAGTGTAATGATTATTGAAAGTGCAGAACGATT
>JAUXGV010000094.1 GCA_030621915.1 Flavobacteriaceae bacterium | reverse complement strand
GAAGGTCATGAAGGTGAAGTTTCACATTTCCAGGCATTGACTGCCGCCTTATCGGCAACCGTTGGATTAGGCAATATCGCTGGTGTCGCCATTGCGGTATCTATAGGAGGTGCAGGAGCTACATTTTGGATGATTGTTGCAGGTTTTTTAGGAATGGCATCAAAATTTGTTGAATGTACACTTGGTGTAAAATATAGAGATATTGATGATGATGGAACCGTATATGGGGGTCCGATGTATTATTTGACCAAAGGACTTAAATCTAAGGGTTTTGAAGGGTTAGGTAAAATATTAGCTGTAATATTTGCAATATTTGTAATTGGAGGTTCTTTTGGTGGTGGTAATATGTTTCAGGTAAATCAAGCCTTTCAATTGGTTGAAAATATTACGGGAGGCGAAAGTTCTATATTACATGATAGAGGATGGCTGTTTGGTTTGATCATGGCAGTATTGGTCGGTATTGTAATCATTGGCGGGATTAAAAAAATTGCAAGTGTAACAGATAAAATAGTACCATTTATGGTAGTAATTTATGTTGCCGCATCTTTATTTGTTTTAATTGCAAAATATGATATGATAGGTGATGCTTTTTTACAAATATTTAATGGAGCCTTTAGTCCTGAAGGTGTTGTAGGAGGAGCTGTTGGGGTTCTGGTCCAAGGCTTTAGACGAGCAGCTTTTTCAAATGAAGCTGGTGTTGGATCTGCATCAATAGCACACTCTGCTGTAAAAACAAAATATGCTGCATCAGAAGGAATGGTAGCATTATTAGAACCTTTTATAGATACTATTGTAGTTTGTACAATGACTGCATTAGTATTAATTATAACAGGTAATGTAGCAGTTGAAAATGCTTCGTTAAATGATGCTCAAGCTATTTTATTAACTTCAGGTGCTTTTGCTTCTGTAATTTCTTGGTTTCCATATGTACTTACAGTTGCCGTTGTATTATTTGCTTTTAGTACTATGATTTCTTGGTCGTATTATGGGTTTCAAGGGTGGGCATTTCTATTTGGAAGATCCAAAAAAATGGAATATGCTTACAAAATCCTATTTTTAATTTTTGTAATAATTGGTTCTGCTGCTAGTCTAGGATCAGTTATAGGATTTTCTGATGCGATGATATTTGCGATGATGGTGCCAAATATGGTTGGTCTTGTTCTGTTAGCTCCTAAAGTTAAGGAAGAATTAACCAAATACTTGGCAGCAATAAAATCGAAAAAAAGCTAAACAATTTTTAAAATATGAAATTTTTAGAATCCCATTTTTGGTATAATAAGGGCCAAAGAAATGGGATTTTATTTTTGGTAGGCATCATTCTAATTGCACAGTTAATCTATGTTTATGTTGGTTTTTCAAATGATGCAGTCATTTTAGACACTGAGAAAATTGATCAAGTCCAAAAACGAATTGATTCTCTAAAATTGGTTCAGAGCAAAAATCAAAAGCCTAAAATATTTCCTTTTAATCCAAATTATTTAACCGACTTCAAAGCCTATCAATTAGGAATGAGTGTATATGAAATTGATAATTTAATGGCTTACCGTAAAACAGGAAAATTTATCAATTCCGCTTCAGAATTTCAAAAAATTACCTTAGTTAGCGATCGTCTTTTATTGCAAATTTCTCCCTATTTTAAGTTTCCTGATTGGGTTGTAAAATCCAAAAATATTTCAGAAAATGTAGTTGCTGATAAACAAAATTATCCTGTTGAAAAAAAAGATCTCAACAATGCCACGGCTTCTGACTTACAATCAATTCAAGGCATTGGAGATAAACTCTCTAAACGTATTATTTCCTATCGAAATTTACTACAGGGCTTTTCTTTTGATGACCAACTTTATGAAGTTTATTTTTTGGATACACTAACAGCCAATAGGGTTTTAGAAAACTTTCATGTGATCCAAAAACCAGTTATCCAAAAATTAAATCTTAATGATGCTAGTTTTAAAGAAGTATTAAAATTACCTTATATTGAATATGATCTTACCAAAAAAATCATAAATTATCGCAATTCAGTAAATCAAATTAAAGATCTTCAAGAGCTAAAAAAAATTGACTCTTTTCCTTTGGATAAATTTGATAGAATAGCATTATATTTGCTCGCCGAATAGAATACTATTCAACTTAAACCAATTTAATGATTTCATATGAATTTTGAAAGCTCAGAAACTCAAAAAATAATTGCATCATCTATTCGGGATTTTGCAAAACAACATATAAAACCATTTATGATGGATTGGGATGAAAATCAAATATTTCCGGAAGATTTGTTTCATAAATTAGGTGAAATGGGTTATATGGGGGTTTTGGTTCCGGAAATTTATGGGGGGTCTGGTTTAAGTTACCATGAATATATTACTGTAATTGAAGAGATTTCAAAAGTTGATTCATCTATAGGTTTATCGTTGGCGGCACATAATTCATTATGTACAAATCATATTTTAGAATTTGCAAGTGATAGTCAAAAAGAAAAATGGCTGCCTAAACTGGCCTCCGGTGAGCAAATTGGTGCTTGGGGTTTAACAGAGCATAATACGGGAAGTGATGCCGGGGGAATGAACACCACGGCTACTAATGAAGGTGACTACTACATACTAAATGGAGCGAAGAATTTTATTACCCATGGAATTAGTGGAGATATTACCGTAGTAGTTGTAAGAACAGGAAAAAAGGGAGACTCAAGAGGTATGTCCGCATTTATCATTGAAAAGGGCTCCCAAGGATTTAGCTCTGGTAAAAAAGAAAATAAATTGGGAATGAGAGCCTCAGAAACCGCTGAAATTATTTTTCATAATTGCAAGGTCCATAAAGATCAAATGATTGGTAAGGAAGGAGACGGTTTTATCCAGGCCTTAAAGGTTTTAGATGGAGGAAGAATTTCAATTGGAGCCTTATCTTTAGGAATCTCAAAAGGTTCTTATGAAGCAGCTCTAAAATATTCTAAAGAAAGGGAACAGTTCGGTAAACCTATTAGTAGTTTTCAAGGAGTTTCATTTAAACTTGCTGATATGGCCACTCAAATTGAAGCTTCAGAATTGTTATTACATAAAGCAGCTTCAATTAAAAACAAAGGTGAAAATGTAACAAAGATTGGAGCTATGGCCAAAATGTATGCATCTGAGGCCTGTGTAAGAATTGCCAATGAAGCGGTACAAATTCATGGTGGCTATGGCTATACCAAAGATTATCCTGTTGAGAAATTTTATCGAGACGCTAAATTGTGTACCATTGGAGAGGGTACTACGGAGATTCAAAAATTAGTGATTTCGAGAAAAATATTGGAATAGATTTAGGTTAGAAATTCGAAGTTAGAAGTATAAAGTTCATTAAACTTCGGTTGAAATCCTTCTAATTATTTGAACTTGCCGGATTGGTGTTGACCGGTTTTTATTTATATTTCATTGTCAAATTTTCAGCAACTAAAATTGGAATAAATTTTGCTAAATGCTAACAACTACCAACTAACCACCTACAACTACTTTTTGTTCAGACCTAATTCCTTACCCTTTAACAACATAAATTGATACGCCTCCTCATAATCATTCGCAATTTTACCATCTAAAATAGCATCTTTGATAGCTTCTTTGATCAATCCTATTTCTCTGCATGGTTTTAAGTTAAAAGTTTCCATAATCAACTCACCGGTGATAGGTGGTTGAAAATTTCTGACTCTATCCCTCTCCTCTACCTCTTTAATTTTTTGTCTTACCAATTTAAAATTATTGAGATATTGATTTTCTTTAACTTTGTTTTTTGTTGTAATATCTGCCTCACAATGGAGCATTAAATCATCAATATCTTCTCCTGCATCAAAAATCAATCTTCTTACGGCTGAATCCGTAACATTTTCAGCAAGTATCACTGGCCGCGAACTCATCATGACAATTTTCTGAACATATTTCATTTTTTCATTCAAAGGCATTTTTAATCGAACGAATATTTTCTTTACCATTTTTGATCCTACATATTCATGTCCATGAAAAGTCCAGCCCACTTTCTTATCAAATTTTTTGGTTACAGCCTTTCCCACATCATGAAGCAATGCCGACCATATCAACCATAATTTATCTGTATTTTGAGAAATATTATCCACTACCTGTAAGGTATGGTAAAAATTATCTTTATGTTTTTGGCCTTTTATTTGTTCTACTCCCTGCAAGGCAGATAATTCAGGTAAAATATAGGGTAACAAGCCTGTTTCATGCAATAATTTCAAACCAATAGAAGGTTTATTGCTCATCAATATTTTATCCAATTCATCAACCGTTCTTTCTCGTGTAATAATTTTAATCCTTTCGCAATTATTTTTAATAGCATCTAAAGAATCCTTTTCTATTCCGAAATCTAACTGACTTGAAAAACGAATAGCTCGCATCATCCTTAGAGGATCATCAGAATAGGTAATATCAGGATTCAAGGGAGTCTTGATAATTTTATTTTTCATATCAAGAATACCATCAAAAGGATCCAACAAATCACCATAAGTATCAGAATTCAAACTTATGGCCAAAGCATTGATCGTAAAATCTCGTCGATTTTGGTCATCCTTTAAGGTTCCGGAACTTACCATAGGGTTTCTGCTATCTTTTGTATATGACTCTTTTCTAGCACCTACAAACTCCACCTCAATATCTTCAAACCTCAACATTGCGGTTCCATAAGTTTTGAAAATTTGCACCTTTGGTTTATTGGGTAATAATGAAGCTACTTTTTTGGCAAGATCTATACCACTTCCAATCGCAACGATATCAATATCTTTTGCACTTTTTCTTTGCAAAATATAATCTCTTACAAATCCCCCAATCACATAACATTCAAGATTCAATTCCCGTGATGCCTGTGAAATATATTTGAATATTTGCGCCGATATCGCCTCTTTGAAAGATTTTTCCATAAAATTAATCTCTAATCACTTCTATAGAACCATCATTTAATATTCTTATAAATGATGAAACTTTAAGGTTTACTTGTTTTTTTGCAAATCTACTATATAATCCACGCTATCCAAAATTGAAAATAAATAATCATAGGTCAATGAAACAACATGTTCGTTTATAAATTGATAAATTTTATAAACGAACGGTAGAACTAATCATATTTATTTTTAGCAAAAATCTCCTTTATCTTATAGATGCCAATAGCAGATTTTATCTCTTTGCCATAAAAAGATGATTTTATTTTCCACTTATTTTTGAGATTTTGAAAAAAAGTTAATTCATTATCTTTTAATTTTACACGAAGCTCATTAATTTTCTTTTCCCGAATATTAAATTTGTTCAACAAACTAAAATTCACCTTTCCATAGGCATCAAATTTATTTGAGTAATTTTTTTCATGAATTATTGACAGCCATACCCGTTTATTTTTTATCTTAATAATTTTCCTTTCATATTTCCAATAGGTATGGCCCTTGTGCCATACAGTTTTACAATTTTCTTTCCTTTCAACCAGACTTATAAATGGATTGTAAAGCTGTCTTTTAATTCCCAATCTAACATTAGCACCAATCTGCAAACTATATCCATCTACTATATCCAAAGCCATATAATCCTGCTCGTTGAAATAGCTTTGAACCACTTCAGTATAATCTTTATGTAAACTATCATCATTATCTAAACGAGAAGTAATGATATATTTTTTTGAATCTAGAATATGTATATTTTTAATTATTGCTGGAATAAAATTTTTCATCCCATCGACATAAAATGGTAGAAAATTTTTAAAATATTTTCTTAACTCCTCTATTTTCTGCTTATAAATTTCAGGTGTATTGACATCAAAAAACACCAACCATTTAAAATTCTGATTTGATTGATTTTTAACAGAAGAAAAACAGAAATTATTGAATAATTCAAACCGTTCTTCTAACCAAGATTCCGACAATACTATTTCGTTATTCTTTGTAGTTTTCCAATCTTCTCTTCTTAAATTAAATCTTGTAATTATATAATGTTGGAACATAGTTAGTTTTTAAAAATTCTTTTATTAACATGTAATTATTTAATAATCGAAACTTTGAGTCTGATTACCTAAATATCAATTTCTAATTATATTAATTTTATCATCCTTCAAAAATTCAACGATCATAGATGATTTATTATTTTCTTTTTCCCTGTCTAAATTTACCTGATAATCAGTACTTTCAATAATAACACTATTAATTTCATTAAAATTTCCAGGACTTGACTCACCGCTCAAATTGGCAGAGGTAGAAACTATTGGTTTTCCCAGTCTCATGATTAAAGCCTCACAAAATTTATCTTTAACTATCCGAATTGCTACCGTTTTATTTTTTGCAATAACATTTGGTGCTAAATTGCTGGCTGCCCTGTAAATGATAGTTGTTGGTGTTGAGACCGTTGACAAAAATGATCTTACAATTTCTGGTACATATTCCACGTATCTTTCCAACATTTCAAAATTATTGACCAATATTACCAAGCTTTTGCTGTTCGTTCTTTTTTTAATATTAAAAATTTTTTTAACGGCTTTTTTGCTTGTTGCATCACAGCCTATTCCCCAAACTGTGTCTGTTGGATAAAGTATGATTTGTTGCTTCGTTAACACTTTTAAGGCATTATCTATTTCTGTATGTTTCATCATATCAATAGCTAATTTTTATCAAAAATATCGAATAAATTTAATTATTGGTTTATGAATCCTCTACAACATCATTTAATCCGTCTAATAAGAATACCTTATTTCAAACCTTTTCTTAGCATCCATAATTTAACATATCTCATAAAAACAGAATAGGAATGTAAAGAACTGATTACCAATCCTACCATACCATCTCTAAAACCGCTTTGAATAAAATAATGTTTAAAAAATGACCAAATGGGTTTAATTACAAAATGATAGGGATTTAATACACCCGTATTCTTATTATAATCATAAGCTTGCAACCAGGCATATCTGTTTAATTTTTCAATATGACGATCCATGGTAACATACGTATCATGATATAATTTTGATTCTAAAAAACCAATATTCCCATTTGAAATTATTTCGGCATGAACGTGTTTATCCTCATAACTACATTTGCTCTTTCTAAATAATCTAATCACTTTATCATTTCTCCAACCGCTATAATGCACTCTGCTGCCCATGAAATGATTCATTCTTCTAATCCAATATCCAACGGTCTCATCATCTGGCAGATTATTCAAAATAACTTGAATTTCTTCTTTAAGTCCAGAAGTTACCCTTTCATCAGCATCAACAAGAATTATCCATTCATGTGTTGCTTGTGGAATGGCCCAATTTTTTTGAGAAGCAGAATATTCGTATTCTCTTTGAATGATAAAATCAGTATATTTTCTAGCCAGTTCAACAGTATTATCAGTACTGAACGAATCCACAACCATAATTTCATCGGCAAAATCAACTGACTTTAGCACATCTTCAATATTATGTGCCTCATTATAAGTCGGAATTATTGCTGTAATTTTCTCCAAATCATCGATATATTATTCTAAACAATCTATTCTATAAATTTCTAAAAAATTAAACAGCAACCTCATTGTCCCGAAGTGCATCATTTAGAGATGTTTTTTTATTGGTACTTTCCTTGCGTTGACCAATAATCAAGGCACAGGGAACATTAAAACTTCCTGCCTTAAATTCTTTGGTATAACTTCCTGGAATCACAACTGATCTAGCAGGTACAACACCTTTAGTAATTACAGGTTCATCACCCGTTACGTCAATAATTTTAGTGCTCATGGTCAAAACCACATTGGCTCCAAGCACGGCTTCTTTTTCAACCTTAACTCCTTCAACAACTATACATCTGGATCCTACAAAAACATTATCCTCAATAATTACCGGTGCCGCTTGTAAAGGCTCTAAAACTCCACCAATTCCAACGCCTCCACTCAAATGAACATTCTTACCAATTTGTGCACAGCTACCCACTGTTGCCCATGTATCCACCATGGTTCCTTCATCAACATATGCGCCAATATTAACATAACTAGGCATTAAAATTGTCCCTTTTGAAATATAAGATCCATGACGGGCTACAGCATGAGGAACAACTCTAATTCCCTTTTCTTGATATCCCTTTTTTAGTGGAATTTTATCATGATACTCGAAAATACCTACTTCAAATGTTTCCATTTTTTGAATTGGAAAATATAATACTACAGCTTTCTTCACCCATTCATTAACTTGCCAGCCCTCAGTTGTGGGTTCTGCTACCCTTAAAGTTCCAGCATCCAATAAATCAACCACTTCTCTAATCGTATTTTGAACATTTGATTCTCGTAATAATTCACGATTATCCCAAGCATTTTCTATTATTTGTTGTAATTCTCTCATATTATTAAATTAATCAGCAAATATACTCATTGGATTTAGCATTTTAATAAATTTGAGGAATTTAATTTATTGCTTATTTGAATAATATTTTTAATAATAAAAGACGCAAAAATAAATTATTTGCTCACAAAACTGTCTAAAGGATATTTGAGTAAACAAGAGACTCTTATAATCCAATTCGTTTAATACAGTGAAGGAAAATACTTGAATATTTGCCTTCCTGAAATATACAAGATACTAGATAGGAGGATTGAATTTTTAAACCAATCTTTTAAAAAAATATTTTAAGTAAATTTGCAAAAATTATTCATTAAATGTCACGAATTCTTGCCTTGGATTATGGATTGAAAAGAACCGGAATAGCCGTTACAGATGATTTACAAATAATTGCTTCCGGATTAACTACTATTGACACAAAGGATTTATTTGTTTTTTTAGAGGAATATATGAAATTGGAAAAAGTAGAACTTTTTGTCATTGGAGAACCCAAACAAATGAATTATTCAGCCTCGGAAAGTGAAAAACATATCCTTCCATTTATTGAAAAACTAAAAAAGAAATTTTCAAATATTCCCATTAAAAGAATTGACGAAAGATTTACCTCTAAAATGGCCTTTCAAACTATGATTGATGGAGGTTTAGGAAAAAAGAAACGTCAAAATAAGGCCTTGGTGGACCAAATAAGTGCAACCATTATTTTACAAACTTATTTAGAACAAAAAAAATAGATTATGGATATAATCAGAAAAAAATATGTTTTTGTTAGGCGAAAATATCGCGATATTTTTAAAAAATCTATTGTTAAAAAATAAAATATCCTTTACTTTAAAAAGTAATAAAAAATTCGAATTATCGGCACATATTGGAGTCAATGAGCACCATAAGGATGAAAAATCTATCGTACCTAATGCAATGAAACTTTTTAAAATTTCTTTCTTGTATTTTGACTTAACAAATTGGTTATTAATGTCTAATATAAAAAGAACCACTTTCAAAAGTTAATTTTAAGTCAATACTAAAAAATTAGATACAATATCGTATTTTTGCAGCATTAAATTTTAAAAATGATATTACCCATTGTTGCCTATGGAGACCCCGTACTCAGAAAAGTAGGGAAAGAAATTGATCAGGATTATCCTAATTTATCCGAGCTGATTGAAAACATGAAAGAAACTATGCACAATGCAAAAGGTGTTGGATTGGCGGCTCCTCAAATTGGTAAGGCAATTCGGTTATTTATCATTGATGCTTCACCCTTTGAAGATAACGAAGAATTAGAAGATGAAGAGAGGAAGTTTTTAAAAGATTTTAAGGGGGTTTTTATCAACCCTGAGATTCTTGAAGAAAGTGGTGATGAATGGGCATTTGGGGAGGGATGCTTAAGTATTCCAAATATCAATGAAGATGTTTTCCGGGAAGAAACTGTAGAAATTGAATATCTTGATGAAAGTTTCCAGACTCAAAAAAGAACATTAAAGGGTCTAGCCGCCCGAATTTTTCAGCATGAATATGACCATATTGAAGGGGTTTTATTTACAGACAAACTCTCCACACTTAAAAAAAGATTACTCAAAAAAAAATTAGATAATATTTCAAAAGGAAAAGTTGAAGTTGATTATAGAATGAAATTTCCAATGATTAAAAAATAAATATGAATTTAGAAAAAATTATAGCCATCTCAGGGAAACCAGGACTTTACAAATTAATATCCCAAAGTAAAAAAGGAGTCATCGTTGAATCCTTACAGGATAAAAAAAGATTTCCGGCCAACGCCATAAATAATATTAGTTCTTTGGGTGATATTGCCATTTATACATATGAAGAAGAAGTTCCATTAAAGGATGTTTTTTTAAGCCTTCATAAAAAGGAAGATGGAAAAAAATCCATAAGTCACAAATCTGATAAAAATCAACTACTCGATTATTTTAGAGAAGTTCTACCAGAATATGATGAGGAAAGAGTTTATGCTTCTAATTTTAAAAAAATTATTCAATGGTACAATATTTTGGTAAATTCCGACTTTGATTTTTCCATAGAAGAGGATCAAAAAGAAGAAAGTACAGAGGAAAAAGTTGCCAAATAAGATCATGTCATCTCGAGATTCACAAATTAAAGCATTTAGTAAGTTACTTGATATCATGGATGAAGTCCGTGAAAAATGTCCTTGGGATAAAAAACAAACTTTTGAATCACTTCGACATTTAACTATTGAAGAAACCTATGAATTAGGTGATGCTATTTTAGACAATGACCTCACTGAAATCAAAAAAGAATTAGGAGATTTATTGTTACATATTGTGTTTTATGCAAAAATCGCTTCGGAAAAGAATAATTTTGACATTGAAGATGTAATTAAGGGTATCAATGAAAAATTGATACATCGTCATCCCCATGTGTTTGGAGATCCTGAAAATTCGGGACAACTTGTAAAAGTCGAAACTGAAGAAGAGGTTGCTGCCAATTGGGAAAAATTAAAATTGAAAGAAGGTAGAAAATCTATTTTAGAAGGGGTTCCAAAATCTCTCCCCGCATTGGTAAAATCAAGTAGAATTCAAGATAAGGCAGCTTCTGCTGGTTTTGATTGGGACAGACAAGAACAAGTATTTGAAAAAGTCAAGGAAGAAATTTATGAGCTTCAAGTTGAAGTCACAAATAAAACGGATCGGATAGAAGCAGAATATGGTGATGTTTTATTTTCGTTGATTAATTATGCCCGTTTTATCAATATTGACCCCGAAAGTGCCTTGGAAAGAACGAATAAAAAATTTATTCAACGCTTTCAATTCCTCGAAAATGAGGT
>JAUXGV010000114.1 GCA_030621915.1 Flavobacteriaceae bacterium | reverse complement strand
GTCCCCCATCACGATTTGGTTGGCGTTGGTTCGGCCAGGTTTTACGCTCTCCCGTTTTAGAATCTATAGGCATAATAATTCTTTCGGTTGAGGCTCTATTTTCGTCTTCAGATGCCATATAAGCAAGAATTGCTGTCAATATTACATTGTTACGAACATCATCAAATACAATTTTATCATAAGTATCTCTATTAGTATGCCAAGTATAATTCCCATAAGCCCAGCTTAAAGAAGATAAACTAAAGGCCGGGGCACCAGCTGCATTAAATGATGCATTGTCTGATCCACCACCACTTGGACTACCCGGAAAATTAGTTTTTATATGTTTTGTAATATCTTTAGGTACCGCAGATAACCATCTTGAAATATAATCATAAGAATGTACGTATCCTGCACCCGAGATTCTTTCAACTCTTCCTGTACCATTATCTTGATTAAAAAGGGCCTGAATATTTTCAACAATTTCAGGATGATCCTGAACAAAGGCTCCGGATCCATTCAATCCTTGTTCTTCGCTTCCCCAATGACCTACTAAAATCGTTCTTTTTGGGTTTGGATGCATTTTTTTTAAAATTCTCATGGCTTCCATCATTACCAGGGTTCCTGTTCCATTATCTGTAGCTCCGGTACCTCCATCCCATGAATCGAAATGAGCTGAAAGAATTACATATTCATTAGGTTTTTCTGTTCCTTTTATTTCTCCAATTGTATTAAAAGTTGGTACTCTTCCCAATTCTTTGGATTTCGCAACTACACTAATCTGGGGCTTAACCCCATGTTCTACCAAACGATATAGCATAGTATAATCTTCCAATTCCATATCAATTTGAGGAATTTTTTTGGTTCTTGCTGAGAAAATTTTATTCACTCCAAAGCCTTTTGACCAATAGGACGAAACTATTCCAATAGCACCCGCTGCTTCTAGAGCCGGTATGATACTTCTACTTGTATAACCTGTCCGTTTTATATTTTCTCTCCATTTCTTAGTTTGCTCAATTCGGTCTTTTTTCATTTTTTCAAATGACTCATCTGTTGCATACTCTTTCCAGTTATAATCAGGCCTCCCAGTGGGTTGTTTCATTGAAACCAAAACTATTTTGCCTTTTATATTTTTAAGCCAGTTTTGAAAGCTCATTGCATCTTGAATTAATGGTAAAACAATCAACTCTCCTGAGACTCCTTTATTTGATGTACTTGGGTTCCAAGCCAATTGAGTTCCATCCAAAGTTTGAATTCTAGGATATATCATATCAATATGGGTAATTCCTCGCTCCCAACCTCGCCATTCACCCCATTTTTCGTTTCTTGCAGAAATATCCCAGTTTTTATATTTAGAAATTGCCCAATCATGAGCTTGTTGCATTTGTGGCGACCCCACCAATCGCGGTCCAATTACATCCAACAATTCATGTCCTAATTGCTCCAATTGAGAATTTTCATTCGCTTCTTTTATCATATTTTCGATAATAGGATTTTGTTTATTTTCCGAATTTTGAGAAAATAAAATACCATTGGAAATTAGTAATAGAAATAGACAAATTATTTTTTTCATTTGAATTGAATTTGATTAATTTAAGATATAAATGTACTAAATATTTTTGTGGACTTAAGTTTTGAATTTACTTTTACTTATTGAATCTTTTAATCACTATGATTTTTAAATTTAAACACTAATTTTAAAGAAAATAAAAATTATTTATCATGAAAAAAATAGTTAATTATTTATTGCAAGGTGTATTATATTTAGCTCCCTTAGGGTTTACCGCATACATCATTTATGGCGTTTTTACATTGTTAGATGGACTTTCCCAACAATTAATTACTAAGTTTTTTGACATACGGATACCAGGATTAGGAGTTTTAACCCTAATTTTATTTTTAATTCTAGTTGGTGTTTTAGGTAAAACTTTTATCGCACAACCTCTAAAATTGGTTTTCAATAGAATTATAGACCGAATTCCTTTGTTAAATTTTATTTATTCTGCGTTTAACGATTTGTTTAAGGCTTTCGTGGGAAAAGAGAAAAAATTTGATCAACCTGTATTGGTAAAAGTTAATTTGAATTCAGATTTAGAGAAACTGGGTTTCATAACTGAAGAGAATTTACAGCTCATAAATGAAATGGATAAGGTTGCCGTATATTTTCCACATTCTTATAATTTTTCAGGAGAATTATTTATTGTGCCTAAAAGTAATATAAAACCTGTAGATATTAAATCAAGTGATGTAATGAAGTTTATTGTATCTGCCGGCTTAACCGGATGGGAAAAAGCTTAAAGTATTAACTCTAAAATAAAGAATTTCCGTGGCATAGCGTTGACGAGTTCATTGGATTGAAATAAAAAAACGAACCTTTCGATTCGTTTAAAAATTGGATGTATCATTTTTAAATTTAGTGTTTGAGTAAAGCCTGGAAGTCTTATCTGAAATTAAATAAGAGTTCCTGTTTCCCCCATAGAACAATATTCCAGACCTTTACATATTAAGAAATTTGGTCAGCGAACTATTATTCAATAATTCTGTCTAATAATTCGAATTCCTCTTCTGTTAAAGCTCTACCCTTTAAAGAAATTAATAGGCACGCTAATTTTTCATAATTATTAAACTGTACTATTTCAGCATCAAAATCAATTTGATTTAAAAGTAGCTGGAAGGTTTTAATAGAAATCAACCTATTTTGTTCTTTATAAATATTTGATTTTACCTCGGATTCTATCGATAAAAGTTTGTCTAAAATCATGGTCATTTGTTTATGATACAAATGTATATTCATTCGGTATTTAGATATATGACATAGCGTGTCGGATTAGAAAAATTGTTAAACCGACAAATTTTAAGTATTTTTATATTGATTAAAAAATGAAAAATGAAAAAGTACAATTCTATTGGAGAACTATTTATGGATTTTCGCATTTTCCGAAATCTATCTCAAACGGAATTGGCGACTAAAATTAATGTTGATATTCGAACTATTCAGCGATGGGAGCGGAATGAAACTCTTGTAAAGCAAGAAAAAGAGAAGGAAATCGTTCATGTTACATTATTTCCATATCAATTAATTAGAAATTTAAATGCACTAACTCCAATTCCTACTTATTATGATTTTAGAGTCAATAAATATGCAATAACAAAAAACAATAGCGAATTACCTGACGCTTCATGGTTTAAAAGTCAATTAGGAAATTCAACCCAAAGAGTGCGTAAATTCGATTTTAAAATGGATTTTGATTACATTTTAAGATATTTACGTTTCCATAAAGATGTTCCTAAAAATATTATCCAGGTGATTCGGGAGTCAATCAACAGGCTTCCAGAAATGAATTTGATCATTACAGATGAATTAGGATTTTATTCTGGACACACTTTAATTTTCCCAATAAAAAAGGAAACTTTCCAAAATTTAAAATCAAAAAAAATAACGGAAAATGAAATTTCCATATCGGATTTGGCTAACTATAAAACTCAGGATCAAATTTTTTTTTACGGATATGATATTACAGCAGATTGCAATGACAATATGTTTTACATTGTTAATCAAGTATTGAGATTTATAAGAGACCTGCCTAATCAAAATTATATTTATTGTTCTACCGCACTGAGATATGACTCTTATAAATTGATAGATAATTTGGGATTAAAAATTGTATGGGAAGAAGAAAAAGAAAAAAATAATTTAGGCTTGGAATTCTCTCGTCGATTTCAGGAAGGTGATTTTCGAGACTTTTTAGCTGGAACATTAAATATTGAATAAAAATTCTTATGAAAAAATACAATTCCATAGGAGAGCTTTTAATTGATTACCGCATTTTTAGAAATATCTCTCAATCTGATTTTGCATCAAAAATTGACGTTGATATTCGGACGATTCAAAGGTGGGAACGCAATGAGACACTGGTAAAACAAGAAAAAGAGGAGGACATTGTAAATATTACTTTATTTCCTTATCAATTAATTCGCAATTTGAATGCTTTAAAACCGATCCCTACATATTATGATTTTAGAATTAATAAATATGCAATAACAAAAAACAACAGTGAGTTGCCATCAGCTACGTGGTTTAAAGGGCAATTGGAAAATAAAACCAAAAGAATTCGACTTTTTAACTTTGAAAAAGATTTTGATGCGATTTTAAAGTATTTGAGATTTCATAAAGAAGTTCCTAAAAACATTATTCAGGTAATTCGAGAATCAATCAATATTTTACCTGAAATGAACCTGTTTATCACGGATGAATCGGGTTTTTATTCAGGGCATACACTTTTTTTCCCAATAAATGAGCAGGCCTTTGATAATTTAAAGACAAAAAAAATTAAGGAAAGTGAACTTACTTTGAAAGATTTGGTCAACTATAAATCTCAAGATAGAATCATTTTATATGGATTTGACCTATCAGCAGATTGTAATGACAACATTTTCTATATTTTCAACCAATTATTAAGATTTTTTAGGGACTTACCGAATCAAAATTATTTGTTTTGTGCAACAGCTTTACGATATGACACCGTTAAATTGGTAGATGAGATGGGGTTGGAAGTAATTTGGGAAGAAGAGAAAGAAGTGAATAAATTGGGCTTAGAAGTTGGTCGTCGTTTTCACGTAGGTGACTTTAAAAAATTTCTTATAGATCTATAATTCCTAAAGAGAATTCCTAATTATTGTGTCATAACTTTTTATCAATCTAAGCACTTTTTCGAACATAGTTTTTCCAATAACTTATGGACCTATCAAGTTTGTATTTTAAATTTTCTTTATCTGGATGTGTTCTTAAAAACCCCTCAACGGCTTCTTCATTCAAAAATTTGGCATTTTTCATATGTATATATTTTAAAATTTCTCGATTTGGTAAGTGCATGTAATCTGCTAAATAAAGATTCTCATTCTATCGGCTTTATTTCCATTCCATTAATGTTCATTTTCATAACGAATAACAAAAAACCTTCAAACTTAAAAACCGATAGAATTGAGAACTTATAAATTGATCTAATCTTATTGTCTAATCTAATTTTATATCAATTTGTAATCTAACCTTTATTACTGATACAAAGATATAGTGAAGTTAGTGATTTGAATACGACAGGGTATGTCCGATTCTAACAAAATTTAAAAAGACTGAAAATACAGAAATTTTATTTATGGTTTAGGCTCATTTTAATATATTGAAGTTGGATTTCTTGATGTTTTAAATATATCGATTTGATTATTTGTAAAAAAAATATAGAAATTTTGGATTTAAGGCAAATATAAAGGATGCTTGAGCTAATTAAAAGCAACCCTAATGCCAAGGTAATAGGTAATTTTGTTTTAATAAAATTTAATTACTATTAAACAATATGAGACTATCTTCAATTGACATTATTGTTTTTATATCCTATTTTATTTTAATCTTATTAGTTGGGTTTGGAGCCGTCTTTATAAATAAAAAAAAGCAATCATCTAAGGACTATTTTTTCGCGGGTAATACATTGCCTTGGTGGGTAATTGGTTCTTCTGTAATAGCAGCCAATATATCTGCAGAACAATTTATAGGCATGACAGGTTCAGGTTATGCTATTGGTTTAGGAATTGCTACTTATGAATGGCTGGGAGCTATTGGTTTGCTAATTGTAGCCAAGTACTTTTTGCCCATTTATCTAAAAAATGGCATCTATACAATGCCTGGGTTTTTAGAGAAAAGATATGACTCTAGACTCCGAGTTGGTTTGGCCGTTTTTTGGTTGTTGGTATACTGGTTTGTCAACTTATCTTCTGTATTCTATTTAGGAGCATTGGTTTTACAAGGCTTTTTAGGGTTAAACTTATTACAATGGATCTTTGTTCTAGCAGGACTATCAGGATTGTATTCCGTAATTGGCGGATTAAAAGCGGTAGCTTATACCGATGTAATTCAAGTAATATTTTTAATTTTTGGTGGATTGATAACAACTTTTTTCGCTTTAAAAGCAATAAGTAATTCAACCGATATTTTTTTAGGATTGGAAATGCTTTTCAATCATGCACCTGAAAAATTCGATTTAATTCTTGACAAAACAAATCCAAATTATAAATATTTACCGGGAATAGGTGTTATTCTGGGTGGATTGTGGGTTGCAAACATCGCTTATTTTGGTTGTAATCAATATATTATTCAACGATCATTGGCAGCTAAAAATATTGGAGAAGCGCAAAAAGGAATGGCTCTTGCGGCTTTTTTAAAACTGTTTATTCCGCTAATAGTGGTGTTGCCCGGTATTGCCGCGTTCGTCTTGGAGGCTGAAATAGGAAAGCCAGATGAGGCATATCCGTGGCTTTTGAACAACTTTATTCCATCAGGTTTTAAAGGCTTGGCATTTGCTGCTTTGGTTGCAGCGATAGTTTCTTCTTTAAGTTCGATGGTTACAAGTGCTTCAACTATTTTTACATTTGATATTTACAAACCTATCTTTAATAAAACAGCAACAGATAGCAAACTTGTTGTTGTAGGAAGAATTATGAGTGCAGTATCCCTTGGTATTGCAGTAATGGTAGCTCCATTGCTATCTAGTTTAGATCAAGCATTTCAATTTATACAAGATTTTACAGGGATGGTTACTCCAGGAATTGTTGTTGTTTTTCTGTTTGGATTGTTTTGGAAAAAAGCAAATTCTAGCGGAGCTCTTTGGGCGATAATTTTTACAATTCCGGTATCTGTTCTATTAGATGTTATGATAGAGGACCTTCCATTTTTAGACAGAATGGGGATTGCATTTTTAATACTATCATTGATTTTGGTATTAATTTCAATTAAAAAAGGAGGAAAAGAAAACAATCTCATTAAAATTGATGAGGGGATATATAAAACGAACACAATATTTAATGTTTCCACTATTATAATATGTGCTATTCTAGGAGTACTATATTATACATTTTGGTAAAAAATAAAAGACTATGAATAAATTTTGGGAAAGCGATGATGAATTATTTGCGGCTGCAAGAAAAGAACTGTTTACAGCTGTAGTTGGAGATGCCATGGATAAGATGAATTTACTACATCAGTTTCTGCCGCCTCAAATACAACCTTTGAAAGACAGTATGTTTCTTATAGGTAGGGCAATGACTGTATTAGAGGCAGATACTTTTGAAGAATTAAGTCATGGGAGTAATAATAAATTAATGGCAAAACCTTTTGGATTGATGTTGGAGGCCTTAGACGATCTTAAGAAGAACGAGGTTTATATCTGTTCTGGTTCATCACCTACATATGCTTTAGTTGGGGAATTAATGATGACAAGAGCTAAGGTGCTCGGTGCTGCAGGCGCTGTTGCAAACGGTTATTCCAGAGATACCTTTGGAATGTTAGATTTAGATTTCCCTATTTTTTCTTACGGAAATTATGCACAGGATCAAGGTCCAAGGGGAAAAGTGATAGATTTTAGGGTTCCTATTGAAATGAATGGCGTTCGAATTAATTCTGGAGATATTATTATAGGTGATATCGATGGGGTTTGTGTTGTTCCAAAAGAGCATGAGGAGGAAATTTTTATGCGTGCCTTTGAAAAATCCAGAGGAGAAAAAACGGTGATGAAAGCCATCCAAGGAGGAATGAGTGCTGTTGATTCTTGGAATAAATATCAAATAATGTAAAAAAAAAACAGTAAAAATGAATATAAATAAAATAAACCTGCATACTAAAAACCTTATCCCTTTTTATGTATTTTTTTTATTATACAGTTACACCCAAGCTCAAAATGAAGTAAACACCATTCTAACTGAAGCCAATGTAGAAATACCTAGGATTTCTCCAATTCCAATGGGAGTTGAGCGTGTGAAAAATCCCGTAATATCCCTTAATGGAACTTGGAAAGTTGCTATTGACCAAGGAGATGAAAAGTCAATTCAAGTGCCGGGAGAACTGATTATGCAGGGATTTGATTTAAACATAGGAGAAACTGCCCATTATCAAAAATCTTTATCAATTCCAAAGGATTGGGCGAACAAACGCATATTTATTCGTTTTGATGGGGTGAGTTCTCATGCTTTGGTGAAAGTAAACAATAGTACAGTTGCCGAACATGAAGGTAGTTTCGTTCCTTTTGAAACAGAAATAACAACAGCACTTAAAGAAGGTAATAATGTTTTACAAGTTGCTGTTAGAGCGAATACCATAAGTGATATTCTTGCATGTACTTCGCAATATGCTGCTCATACAGTTGCTGGTATTTTACGGAAAGTCACACTTTTTGTTTTACCAGAAACAAATATTTCGGATATCACCATCAATACTGTATTTGACACAAAATTTAAAAATGCAGTTTTAAAAGTAGATACAAAAATTGAATCTTCGAACTATGATTCTCAAGAAATTCAATTGCGATATTCATTGTATTCTGGCGAAAAAAAGGTCATTCAAAAAACAGTTTCGGTAACTTCTGAATTTTCAAAAGTATCGATTATAGTTAAGAAACCGCATCAGTGGAATCCTGAAAGTCCTTATCTATATGATCTTAAGACAGAATTGATAAAAAACGGAAAAGTTATTCAAACGAATATGCAAAAAATAGGATTTAGACAAGTCGAAGTAAAAGGTAGTCAAGTTTATGTCAATGGAAAGTCTATTAAACTCCATGGAGTAAACCGTCATGTTGTTCACCCATTAACGGGAAGATCTTTGAGTCCGGAACTAGATGTATTAGATGCTAAATTGTTTAAGGAGGCAAACTGTAACTACATTAGAACCTCTCATTACCCACCTTCAGAAGAATTTTTAAGAGCCGCCGACTCCATAGGCCTTTTTGTAGAAAGCGAATCTTCATTAACATGGATAGAACACCATGCGTCACCTATTTGGGGGCATTGGGACTATAAAGATGAAAAATTCCTACCTTATTTTTTGCAAGCCAACTTAGATAATATCCAAGCCAACAAAAAGCATCCATCGGTAATTATATGGTCGTTGGCTAACGAATCTAGATGGAGCCCGCTTTGGGATAAGGTAAAAAAAGTTGTTAAGGCAGTGGATCCAAATAGACCTACCGCTTTTCACGACCAGTGTTGGGGCGGTTTTAATAATGCAGGTAGTACCGCCGATATTGCCAACTATCATTATGCCGGTATCAATGGACCTAAGGCCACGGACACCATGAGCAGACCTACTTTATTTGGAGAATACTCACACTTATCAACATATAATAGAAGAGAATTGTTTTCAGATCCTGGGGTAAGAGATGCATATAACCTGCCGCTAGTAACCTTTTATGATTCCATTTATGCACATCCAAATAATCTAGGGGGTGCTATTTGGAGTGGTATTGATGATACCTTTCATTTACCCAATGGAAAAATAGTAGGTTATGGACCTTGGGGACCTATTGACGGATGGAGAAGACCGAAGCCAGAATATTTTGGTATGAAAAAAGCGTATTCTCCGGTTAAAGTAATGAACGTTTCAGTACTTAAAAAGAAACTGTCATTACAAGTTCAAAATCGTTATGATTT
>JAUXGV010000236.1 GCA_030621915.1 Flavobacteriaceae bacterium | reverse complement strand
TCAATTATTTCCTGTTCATTTTGCACAAATTTATAATGTCCTCCCTCTTGATCTTCCAACTCAAACTGAAGTATCCATTCTCTCATCTTGGCTATACAATCATGTTCCTTTTCCCAATCCAATCGTTCTGCAGTTTTATATCTCTCATGTGATCCTGAAGTAGAATGACCAAAGGGTTGTGTCAGATCTTTTACATGTATCAGTACAGGCACATGCTCTTCTCTGGCTATTTTAGCAGCTTTACTATAAACATCCACTAGCTGTGTATAATTCCACCCTTCAACTACAAAGATTTCAAACCCCTTTTGATTACCCTCTCGTTGAAATCCTTTTAAAACTTCTGATATGCTCTCTTTTGTAGTTTGGTATTTTGCAGGTACGGAAATTCCATAACCGTCGTCCCAAATACTTATTACCATCGGTACTTGAAGAACTCCTGCTGCATTAAAAGTTTCAAAAAACGCACCCTCTGAAGTACTGGCGTTTCCAATTGTTCCCCAAGCAACTTCATTACCATTATTAGATAAATTGGTTTTACTTTTTAAAGAATCAATTTTTCTAAATTTCGTAGAAGCCTCGGCCAACCCTAGCAATCGAGGCATTTGGCCTGAAGTGGTAGAAATATCCGAGCTTACATTATATTGCTTTACCAGATCCTTCCAGGTCCCGTCTTCATTAAGCGAATGGGTAGCAAAATGCCCGTTCATCTGTCTTCCCGCAGAAAAAGGTTCCATTTTGATATCAGGATGTGCATATAGACTAGAAAAAAAGTGTTGTGGACTATACTCTCCTATAGCCATCATAAATGTCTGATCTCTATAATATCCAGACCTCCAATCTCCTTTTTTAAAGGCTTTGGCCATAGCGAGTTGAGGAATCTCTTTTCCTGCGCCAAAAATTCCAAATTTCGCCTTTCCGGTAAGTACTTCTCTTCTTCCTAAAGCACTGCATTCCCTGCTCGTCACTGCAATTTTATAATCGCTTAAAACCTCTTCTTTAAATTCATCAAATGAAAGTTTTTTTGAAGCTTTAGGAGAAGATTTAATCATTTTCGAGAAGTCTTGTTGAGTTTTTCAAATGTACAAAATATTAATGAAGTTTGTGACAGGCCTAACTCTGTGAAAGAGAAGAGGATATTATAATTTACTCTTGTATCATAAATTAAATCTGGGAAATACAACCATATGGACTTGTGTATTATTAATAGAACCCTCTTTTGATAAAATTGTATATTCTATTTAGATCAAGAGTAATGACATACCTGATTTTTGAAGCGTAATCAGGCAAGCTTGGTTCAAAACCTATGCTGGATTGAACGGGAAAATAAATTTCCAGGAAATTGTGAATAAAGTTCAATCGGATTCCGCTGTCATATCTGAAATAGGGATTTTGGTTTTTGTTTTTAATAAAACCGGCATCTGCGTACGCTTCTACCCATCGCCACAGGCCAATGCTAATATTTGTCGTTAACATCCCTTGGTTTGCCCATTGATTTTCAAATATTGTTTTAAAGCCACCTTCGGCAATAATAAGTTGTTGACTTAAGAATCCGGTAGTCTCTGAGCGGCCAAGATAGTTGTAATCAAATAAATAATCACTGGGTCTATCCAAGGCAAAACTAAAGAAATCGCTTTCTGTATTGTTAAAAATGAATGTTCCAAAGAATAAGCGAAAATCAAACTGTCTGTTACTGTCAGTTAGCTTTCTATAGCGAAAATCAAAAGAAATTTTACTAAAATCATTAGACAGTTGGAAATCTGCAAAATACCTCAAATCATTAATTATGTTAGGTTGAGAATACCCATATCTTATATCCAGCACATTGTATTTGTATATCTCTGGATTTTCAATAACCAAAGGAATTTCCTTATCTACGATCACATAGCGTGCAACGAAGGATTTGCCACCTACATCTCTCAATGATTTTCTTCTAAAATCAATTGAAATAAACGGAGTTAGCTTATTGAAGGTTAAGCCTTCATTATAGTGCCCGTTACCTCCGGCAATCCCGGCCCGGTATCTTTGAACGATGCTGTTTTCCGGTAAATGCTGGTAGGCTAAAGAGAAAGAGCCGGTTATTGTTTTGCTTTTAAACCCATATTTTGGAGTAACCTGAAACAACCATTTTTTCTTGAAAGCTGCCTGGTTATACAGATCAGGCCCCAAAATTAATCCATCATAAAAATTATAGCCAAAGTATAAATTGTAAAATATCTGATTATAATTTGGATCTTCTACATCCTTAAAGAAGGTAAATTTTAACGGTCTGTTGAATAATTTTTTATCAACTTTTTTCCAGTTATTTCTTAGATTTATTTCCGGATATAAATATTCATAATTCAATGATAATCTGGTAAGATCACCTTTTTTTACAGTAATAGCCCTTGTAGAATCAATATTTTCGATCCAATGTTTAAATAAAATAGAATCGTCATCCAAACCATATAGTGCCACAGGAGCACTAAAATTTCTTTTATTTTTTATATAAATTTTTAAAGAATCATCATTTTTCTCAACCTTTTCAATGGTATAGTCAATTTTTTTAATTGTGTTAAGATAATCACCTAAGAACCAATCGATATTTTTATCAGAATTATTATTAAGTATTTTATTTAGACTATTACTATTTGTTATTTGACCTCTATACTGGGCGTAGAATTCGTTCAAACTGTTCTTAATTAAACTGTCGCCAACAAATTCATCCAAATACCTCAAACCAAGGCCTGCCTTGTATTTATTAACAATTTTTTGATTGAATACCGATAGAGAATCTGAACTTGTACTAAGTGATTGGTCAATGTTTTTTCTCATTGAAAATTGATATACAAAAGGATATTTTTCATTAAAATCCAATTTGGCAATATTGTACCTTTTAATTCCCCATACTTTTGAAATATTCCCAATTGCTTTTATTTCAGGATAGAATTTCTTCACATATTCAATCATTAAAAATGTTTGAATCCCATCGGGCACCCAATAGTCATACCTTTTATTTACAATTAACGTGTTTTCAATGTACCTGTTTGTTAAGGCCTTAAACATTTTAATATCCCATTCGAAAACATCTGAAAAGGGTGTAAATCTTTTAGGTAATTGATTAAACCCATAGGCGGGATTCTTTTTATAGGTAACGTCATTTACTAATAGTTTTTTATTAGGGTAATCTCCCAGATATTTATTAATGAACTCTAATTGCCTGTTGAGCACTTCTGTTTTTACATTTTCAGTTAAATTTTTACTTTTTAAATTTGTGATTACATCAATAGAATCCGTTCTGTAAATGGAAAAATTATTTTGTAATTGAATATTCATCTCAATATCTACTCTGTTCTCTCCTTCTAATTTATAGAGCACATGATCATCAAGGATTTTTACGTTCTCGTTTAGATCTGAATGCAGTGTAAAACCAAAAGGCACTTTGAAATTTATGTTGTAATTTGATGGA
>JAUXGV010000216.1 GCA_030621915.1 Flavobacteriaceae bacterium | reverse complement strand
TCTCCATTGGAAGTACTTACTTCCTTTACAACGGATTTCAGTCTTTCTTCAAATTCACCTTTAAACTTTGCACCTGCAATTAGGGCACCCATATCTAAAGAGTAAATGACCTTATTTTGTAAGTTTTCAGGGATGTCTCCTTTTACAATTCTATGTGCCAGACCTTCTGCTATGGCGGTCTTACCGGTTCCCGGCTCGCCAATTAAAATGGGATTGTTTTTGGTACGGCGGGAGAGTATTTGTAAAATACGTCTAATTTCTTCATCCCTGCCAATTACCGGATCCAGCTTGCCATCGTTGGCTAATTGATTTAAATTATTGGCATATTTACTTAAGGAGTTGTAGGTTTCTTCTGCACTTTGTGAAGTTACTTTGCTTCCTTTACGCAATTCCATAATAGCAGTTTTAAGCTCTTTGTCATTAATACCATTGTCTTTTAAAAGCTGCGTAGTATCCCCTTTAGAATTTAAAATGGCAAGAAGTATATGTTCTATGGAAACATATTCGTCTTTCATTTTCTTTGCAATATTACTGGCATCAATCAGGGTTTTATTAGCAGTTTTGGAGAGCATCAATTCGGCGCCTTCAACTTTAGAAAAACTTTGAATAATCTTATCCAAAGTTTGTTTAAATAGATCAATATTTACTCCAAATTTGTTTAATATAAATGGTATGACATTTTCATCCACTTCAAAAATACCTTTCAATACATGAGCATTTTCTATTTGTGGATGCTGGTGGCCTTGTGCAAATTGCTGGGCACTTTGCACGGCTTCCTGTGATTTTATAGTGAAATTATTAAAATTCATGTTATAGTGATTTAAATTCATGCTGTTAATGTCAATTTTTGTTCCAATTTTATGATTTAAAATTATTAGGACAATATGGCGGATAATGGATATTTAAACTGACTAAATGGCTGTTTATTAGTTTCTGAGTTCTTAAAATAAATTTGATTGATGTATTATTTATCAATCATTAAACGATCATTACAAAAAGGGTAAATGGGATTATAATGTATGATACATTATTAAGAAAAGAAACCTAATCATCTATCATCAGACTTAATTACAATACGTAAACGAAACCAGATTTTGGTGATTCTTAAGCTTTAAAAAAGAAACTTCGCAAGTGAAATTAAATAGTATTAACTTTTTATTACGATTGGTTTGAAATTGATTCATATATCTTTGAGGCTCATCATAAAATCGCATTAAATGAAATTTGTTTCTCATATATCATTGCTAATCGTAGTAGTATTCTTTAATTTCCATGTATCCATTGCTCAGGATAAAATTCTTACAGATAAATATAAGGAACAAACGATTCACAAGCTTTCTCAATTAATGAACGATTTTTATGTGTTTCCTGAAGTTGCCAAATTAACTGAAGAGCACTTATTCAATCAGTGGAATGAAGGGCATTTTGATCAGATTGAAAATGACAAGGATTTTGCCACAGCATTAACAGAGTCAGTTCAGAACATCAACAAGGACAAACATATGCGAATAAGAGCAAATAGGCCTTATGTTGCTCCGGCAGATTCACCGGAAAGAATGTTAGAAGAACGCGTTGACCGAATTAATCGGTCCAGAAAATCAAATTCCGGATTTAATAGTGTTAAGATTATGGAAGGAAATGTAGGATATATGGACTTAAGAGGTTTTGCTGGAATGGAAAACGGTAAAGCAATAGCCGATGCATATATGAAACTGATGAATAGAACCGACGCGGTTATCATTGATATAAGTAAAAACGGAGGTGGTAGCCCTGAAATGGTTCAGTATTTATGCAGCTATTTCTTTGATCAGAAATTGCATTTGAATAGTCTTTATTGGAGAGAAGGGAATGAAACACGTGAATTTTGGACATTGGATGAAGTAGGAGGAATGAAGATGCCTGATGTGCCCTTATTTATTATTACGAGTAACAGAACTTTTTCTGCAGCAGAAGAATTTTCATACAATATGCAAACTCAAAAAAGGGCCACTTTGATTGGACAAACTACAGGAGGAGGAGCGAATCCGGGAGGTAGCATGAGAATCAATGAAAACTTGAGTGTTTTTATTCCTACAGGAAAAGCAATTAATCCAATTACAAAAACCAACTGGGAAGGCGTGGGAGTAATCCCTGAAGTAAAAACAACCGCTGAGGAAGCAATCGATAAATCTTTCGAATTGGCAAAGAAGGCTGCTGAAAGGTACAGATCCAAATCAGAAGAAAGGTATAATAAGTTATTCTTGAATTTGAATAGCAATTTGGAACAATATATTTCTGGCAAATCAGAAGCGTCAATTCTCCAGGCGTTGGCGGAATGTCAGGAGGTAAAATTATTTGGTGAAGGAGATATTAATTCTCTTGGTTATAAATATTTAATGGAGCTTAAAAAACCCAAAATAGCTGAATCCATATTTAGAGCAAATACGATTCTTTATCCAAAATCAGCCAATGTATTTGATAGTTATGGCGAATCATTAATGGTAAATGGAGACCTGGAATCATCACTTAAAAACTATCAAAGAGCTGTTGAGATTGCCGTTGAAAACGAGGATAGAGACATCGAATTGTTTCAAAAGAATTTGGAAAGCGTTAAAAGTAAATTGAAAATCGAAAAATAGACTAAGAATTTGTGAATTCGGGATCTATTATTAAAAAGATGAAATATACATTTAGAAAAGCCAAAATTTCTGAAATCTCTCAAATTTGGATGATTCTGCAGCAAGCTATCAACAGGAGAAAAGAAGATGGCAGTAATCAATGGCAAGATGGCTATCCAAACCCGGAAGTCATAAAAAAAGATATTGAAAATCGTATAGGATTTGTTTTGTTAGTAGAAGAAACCGTTATTGGATATAGCGCAGTATTGATCAATAATGAACCTGCATATGCCAAGATTGATGGAAATTGGCTGACAAATGGTGATTTTGTAGTCTTTCATAGAGTGGCGATTTCTGAATCTCATTTAGGGATAGGGTTGGCGAAAAAGTTGATGCAATTTATTGAGGAATTTGCCTTTAAAAATAAAATATTTAGCATCAAGGCCGATACTAATTTTGATAATATAGCCATGATAAATATTTTTGAAAAATCTGGCTATACTTATTGTGGTGAAGTATATTTCAGAGGTAGTCCAAGAAAAGCCTATGAGAAAGTACTGGACAAATCAGTTTAAAATAATAGGTAAAATTCACTTAATTTATTAAGCAGAACTCACATTCATAGTTCAATCTTATAACAAAGCATAAATGAGCATTGTATTGTAGGTATTAAATGATATGTTTGTTTAAATTGTTTAAAGAAAACTTATTAATTGATGGCCAAGATCGAATATCAAGTTTATGTTATTGAACTTTCAAAAAAAATATTTACAGAAAATTATAAGTTTAGAGCAGCCAATCCTCAATTTAATGGGGTGCTGGAATGTCTCTATGTAGGAATGACAAGTAAAACACCCAAAGAACGATTTCAACAACATAAAACGGGATACAGAAATAAAAAGGGTTATAAAATTTCATCAAATATTGTTCAAAAATACGGTAGCTACCTCAGACCAAGTTTGTACAATCATATCAAACCAATGTCATCACGTGTTGAAGCTCTTAAAATGGAAGAAACACTTGCTTTAGAGTTAAGAAGAAAACGGTATGCAGTATGGTTTAATTGAATGATTGCATGTCCAGAATTCTATCGGGTGGGGGACTGTTGATACTTGATTGTTTGAAAATTATTAAAAAACCAGCATATTTTTTAAAACTACAGTTCGTTATTTTTAATAAATAAAGTTTTTAGGACGCCCTTCTTGAGAGGGGAAAGCCTGCTGAGGCAGGCAGGGGTGTGTTTTTGAACTAAATGGTTATTTCTTAATAGATTCTTCAAACTCAATTATAATACCAATTTGAATATGTAATGTCGTATAAATAAATTGGAATATTTTTAGATTAATTGAAGTTAAAAATTATTAGCATAGCCTTAGTTACGATAGTAATTTTAAATGAAAAGTAAACTAAAAAGAAACGATTTATTGCGACATTATATGTTTAATTTGGTATAAAATGCTCAATAGCTCTTAAAACATTTTCCATGTCATTCAATACTTGTTCATCACTAAATCTTAAAACAGTGATTCCGAGCTGATCAATCTTGTAGTTTTAACCCGAATTATGCATTAAAACTTCGTAATGAGGATTGAAAGTGCAATGAAATATGATATTTTATTGATTTAAGCATAGCATCGCTATGGTTAAATCGAAAAATGATGCAAAGCCC
>JAUXGV010000162.1 GCA_030621915.1 Flavobacteriaceae bacterium | reverse complement strand
AAGGTGAAGATGCCAGATTATACAATGCTGTTGAAGCCGTTTCGCAATTTGCTATTGATTTAGGAATCAATGTTCCAACAGGAAAAGATTCTTTATCGATGAAACAGAAATATGCCAATGAAGAAGTTATTTCTCCGGGAACGGTTATTATTTCAGCGGGAGGACAATGTTCAAATATCAATAAAGTTGTTGAACCCGTTTTACAAAATGTAGAACACAACCAGATATATTATATTGATTTTTCAAAAGATGAGTTTAAATTAGGCGGTTCCAGTTTTGCCCAAATCAGAAATAAAGTTGGTTCTGAAACACCAACGATCAATGACACTGCCTATTTTAAGAATGCATTTAATACAGTTCAGCATTTGATCAAAAGTGATTTAATACTCGCTGGTCATGATATTTCAGCTGGTGGAATGGTCACAACCCTTTTAGAAATGTGTTTTTCTGACATTAATTTAGGCGCTGAAATTGATTTGAGTTCGATTAAAGAAAATGATTATATAAAACTTCTTTTTTCAGAAAATAGCGGAATTATTTTCCAAACAAATAAAGCTGAAGATGTAGAATTCATATTGAATAAAAATCATATTGAATTTCATAAAATTGGAAGAGCAGTTAATGGGGCAGAATTGAAAATTACTAGTTTAAACCTTAGTTTTAATATTGCCAAATATAGAGATGATTGGTATAAAACATCATACCTGCTAGACCAACATCAAACTGCAAATGATTTAGCAAAAGAGCGGTATAATAATTATAAAAATCAACCCTTACAATATACTTTTCCCAAACATTTTACAGGTAAAACACCGGTAATTGAGGCTTCAAAACCTAGACCCATAGCTGCAGTAATTCGTGAAAAGGGTTCGAATAGTGAACGTGAGATGGCCAACGCCATGTACCTGGCAGGGTTTGATGTAAAAGACGTCCATATGACGGATTTAATCAGCGGAAGAGAAACATTGGAAGATGTGCAGTTCATTGGCGCAGTAGGAGGTTTTTCAAACTCTGACGTTTTAGGTTCAGCCAAAGGTTGGGCTGGAGCATTTTTATACAATGAAAAAGCCAATACAGCTTTACAAAACTTCTTTGACAGAAAAGGCACCTTATCGGTAGGTATTTGTAATGGATGCCAGCTATTTATGGAATTGGAAGAAATTAATCCAGATCATAAAATACATGGTAAATTATTACACAATGATTCCCATAAACATGAGAGTATTTTTACTTCGGTAAAAGTTCAGAAGAATAATTCGGTAATGTTATCAAGCTTGGCCGGCACCACATTGGGTGTTTGGGTTTCACATGGAGAAGGGAAATTTAATTTACCATACGAGGAGAGCAGATACAATATTGTAGCAAAATATGCTTATGAAGATTATCCATCCAATCCAAATGGATCTGATTTCAACACAGCGATGATGGCAAATGATGATGGTCGTCACTTGGTGATGATGCCTCATATTGAACGATCCACTTTTCAATGGAATTGGGCGAATTATCCAAAGGGCAGAAATGATGAAGTGAGCCCTTGGTTGGAAGCTTTTGTCAATGCTAAAAAATGGTTGGAAGAGAAGTGAATGATCAATTTATCTGATGAATATAGCAGTCAATGTAATATTTATCAGATGAATATAATCGAGAGACTAGAACCATCTGATGAATTTATTTAACATTTATTTCTTATCAAACCAATTAAAATGATAAGTAAGTAAAAATGTAGTGAAATCAGCACCACTACGGGTGATGAAACCATTCGTAAAAGCTACTTTAAGTCCGTTATTTTTATTGAGTCGATAAGAAAATGCCAATCCAAACCGCGTATTGTTTTGAGTTACGTCTTGTTCAATTCCATTCATTTCTGTATTACCTCCATAAGTTCTACCCGTTGATAATGCCGCCCATATTCCGGGTTTAAATATATAGGTTATATGTAATTGTGATCCGAATAAAGCCTTTTGTTTACTGATGTTTTCTCCAAGGAATTCATTGTTTTCTGTAAAGAACCAGGAGTTTAAATGCCCTTCCAAAACAATTTTTTTTCTAATTGTATAAGATCCTGCAATTCCAGTTCTAAAGGTCCATCTGTTAGCACCTATATTAATTAATTTTTCTGAATCATAATTTCCAATGGGAGCTTTAAATCTAAAGATAATTCCCAGCTTAAATTTTTTAGGCTTCTGCTTAAAATACTCCTTAGGTTCTAATGCATTAACTCCAACCAATATCATAGACAATCGAAAAGATGGATCACCAAAGCCGTTTCTTGAGGCCGAAGTTTGCTCTCCATCAACCAAGGCATTATATTTCCCTAAAGAATAAGGCACAACAACATCGAATTTAGCCAGCCTGTTAAACAATTTAAAACTCCTGACATATCCTATTCCCATATTATTCAGCTTTGCTTTTAAATCTTCTATGGGCAAGGTATTGTCTAATAAAATATTACCAGATGAATATATGTATGAAGCTATGACAAAATTACCACCTATGGGCATTGCCGATAAAAATCCGGGTTCCAAATCTTGTGATCGCACATTTTTGTGAATTAAAAGTACACAAGACATCAGTAGTGTTAGTATTATTCTATGTTTAACCAAATTTTCTATCAAAATGTACTTAATCTGTTTAACGAATTACCCAAATATACATTTTAATTCTTTTTAGAATTTACCTGCAAGAGAAAATAATCATTTATTTAAAAATTATAACTCCATTTATATTGGCATTTATAATCAACAATTATAAAAAATGATCTACAATGTCAGATATTTAGTTATTGACTAAAAAATCTGGTTTTTTAAATCCGAAATCCATCATTTTTTATCTGGTAATTTTTGAGTAATCATATATATTTTGTACCTTCAAAAGATTAAACAACTCTAATTCAAATATTTGATTTTAATTTAACATAATAAAAATCGCCAATATGGACATTGAGTATTCCATGGATCAGGTATTTATCAAAAAGGTTACTGATATTCTTGAGATTAACCTAGGGAATGAACAATTTGGCGTAAGAAAATTAGCTCGTGAACTAGGAATGAGCAGATCAAATTTGCATCGGAAACTTCAATCGATTAAGGGTCAATCCGCCAGTCAGTTTATTAGTGAATACAGGCTGAATAAAGCAATGGCCATGCTTAAAAAAGATATTGCAACTGCATCAGAAATTTCTTATAGTGTTGGTTTTGGAAGCCCAAGCTATTTTAACAAATGTTTTCATAAATATTATGGCTATCCTCCTGGTGAAGCAAAATTCAGAGATATAAAATCTTCTCATCAAGAAGATAGTTCTATCCCAATAATCAAAACAGACAAACCTTATAGGAACTTTCAAATCCGAAAAATAGCTTTGGTTGTTGTAGCGGTTATTATATCAGTTCTTATTCTTTCTTATGTAATCTATTCTAATGATAATTTGATTAGCAAAAAAACGGAAGTTGAACTTAAAGATAAATCCATTGCAGTTCTTCCCTGTATGAATCTAAGTGATGAAAAGGATAATCAGTATTTTGCTGATGGACAAATGGAAGCCATTCTAAATCACTTGACTAAGATTTCCGAACTCCGGGTTATTTCAAGAACTACCATGCTCAATTATCGAGAAACAACTAAAAGTATACCAGAAATAGCAAAAGAACTAGGTGTTAAATATGTTTTGGAATTAAGTGTGCAAAAATCTGGTCAGAAAGTGAATATCACCGCTCAATTGATAGATGCAGATACAGATAGACATTTATGGTCGAACAATTATATTCGTGATTTGAAAGATGTTTTTGCCATTCAGACTGAAATTGCAAAAAGAGTAGCTAGGGAATTAAAAGCAAAAATCGCCCCCAATGAGCAGGCTGTTATCGAATCCATTCCAACGTCAGACTTGACAGCTTATGATTTCTACTTAAAAGGGCTGGATTATAATCATAGAAGTCTCCAATCAGAATATTTTCATTATGCAATACAAATGTTTGAACGTTCTGTTGAGATTGATCCCAACTTCACATTGGCATGGGTTGGATTAGCTTCTGTTTCGAGTAATATATATTGGTTTAATTTTGAAGGCAGTGAAAAACATAAAAAGATAATCAAAAAATACCTTGATAAAGCCATTGCTCTTGATCCTGACTTACCAGAAGTGAAGCTTGAAGAAGGGTTATATTATTACCGAACTGAATTAAACTATCCAAAAGCAATTGAAATCCTAAAAAAACTGAAATCTGAGTATCCAAACAATTTTCAATTGCATGCTTGGTTGGGCTATGTAAATAGGAGAATGGGGAGGTTCGAAAAATTTAAAGAGTATATGGATAAAGTCATCTTAATGAATCCATCAAGTTGGGGAGCCTATTTTGCCACAGGAGAGACATTAATTATGCTCAGAAGGTATAAAGAAGCTGAAGATTATTTGAAGACGGCTATTGAACTCAACCCGGCTGAATCCAATAATTTTATTTTTTTGGCTAGATTATATCTCATCACTGGTGATGTAAATAAAGCACGAAGACTATTGAATGAAAATAGAAATATTAGTGAACCTGTAATTAATAAAACGCGTAGCTATATTGAATTAATGAATCGGAAATACAAATTAGCCCTCCAAATCCTTGAATCTTCTCCACATGAATTAATCATTAGTCATGAAGCTTATTCAACAAAATCCTTGCAAATAGGACTTATATACTATGAAATGTTAAACGAGAAACAGTCATATATGCAATTTCAAAAGGCTAGAGAAATTTTGGAAGAAAAACTAATGGCATTCCCAAATGATTCACGTATCTATAGTTCACTGGGAATTGTCTATGCCGGACTGGGTATGAAAGAAGAATCTTTGGATGCCGGTAACAGAGCCTTGTCTCTTATGAACGTTTCCATAGATGCCCTACGCGGAGTGTATCGCGAAATAGATATGGCCAGGATTTTGATGATGCTTGGTGACAATGATAAAGCCATCGTAAAACTGGAATTCCTGCTTCAACAATACAGCTTTTTGTCGGTTGAAATCCTAAAAAATGACCCCTTTTGGGATCCTCTAAGAGCATTGGACTCATTTATAACTTTGATCAACAATCCGAAATATCAAATTAATTTGGATAATTATGAATCGAAGATGAAATCTTAATCATTATTTTTCCGTTCTACATTTTCAGAATCTAGAAACTTACTTTTTCAACATAATTTATAGGATTGTAATTATGTTGAAAAATTTCTCCAAAACTTATATCATCTGCAACATAGCTATTAAGTAGCGCATTCATTTTTGAGGCATCTTTGACTATTAACAATTTTAAATTTAACCTTTAAATATATAATCATGAAAAAAGTTATTATTGCAATTTTTGCCTTATGTCTTTTAAATTCTTGTGATAAGGAATTTTTAGACGTTTCTTCAGATGAATTCAATAGTTCAGAAATGAAAAGTTCAGAACTGAAAAGTTCATCTGAAAAATTTACATGGGAGTTTTATACTATTACGGATGAAGATTTTGATGCATTTGTACCTTGCAACAAAAATGAAGAGCATTGGTACCAAACTGGTGAATCGATAATCCCTTCCACTTCTAGATTTGGTGCATTCGATACTAAAATGAATTTTTGTATGGATAATTTTCTCGATGGCCCAAGTTTAGATGGAGAAGATGAAGATGGTGTACCTTATGCCTATTATTCATACAGAGTAGTAAAAGGATACTTTTTGTTTGAAGATGGAGATAGGCTGAACTTTACAGTGCCGAAGGGTGAGGTGAGATTAGGTTATGGAGGTGAAGGTCTCGTTATGTGGTGGGATGATACATTCATTTTTACAGGTGGAACTGGAAAGTTTAAAGGAGCTTCAGGCCGCGGTACTACAATGGCCAATTCAACCGATGGTATGATAAATAATCACAATTGGACCGGAGAAATAAGACTTGTGAAAAAATCAGTTTAAACATTGATTTATGGCCAATGATGGATCGCATCTATGTTGGAAAGTATTGTCAAATTGGTTAATAGGACACAATCGATAACCGATAAAGTAAGGAAAGTCTGAGATTGAGATCTACTTGAATTCTCATTTGATCTCATGAGAACAACTATTGTCACAAAAAAAATCGTCTAAAAATAATTTTTAGACGATTTTCACATTAGACACTTTTTCTTTTATCTGTAGGCTACAAAATCTTGAGGTAAAAATTCATTGATATCAAAATCAAATATTGCATCTTTTTCTTCGTTTAATTTTTCATAATCTGCCAATATTTTTTCATCTTCATTATAGGCATCAAATCCTTTGGGTAAATAAGAAGCTGTATCAAATTCAAATGCCTCATCTTCTTCCATATTCAATAATTCATAATTTTCATTAATTGAAACATCTTCATAAGCATTGAAGTTATTTGGTAAATATTGCGTTGTATCAAATTCAAAAGATTCATCTTCATCTTCAACAAAATATTCATAAACATTTGCATAAGAATTATAAGCTACAGAAAACGGATTAAATCCTTCAGGTAAATAATTTTGAATATCAAAGTCGAATGCTTCATCTGCTTCCTCCTCTTCTACTTCAAAGATGTTTTCATATAAAGTAGATGAAATGTGGTTAGTAACATTGTTAAAACTTGAACTAAATAGGTTACCAAAATCAATGGTTCTGTTTTCTTGAAACTGAGCTGAGATTGTTAAACTGACAATCAAAAAGCAAGGGATTAATAAATTTTTCATGGTTTTATATTTTTGAGTTTTTATTTTTTATAGTACTATGTTTTGCATATTACCTTCTATATTATAATAGACGACGATATTTATATATTGTTACAGTTTTATTTAACTATTTTTTATTTTTATTTATTAAGTTGA
>JAUXGV010000107.1 GCA_030621915.1 Flavobacteriaceae bacterium | reverse complement strand
TAATTTAACTTATTTTTAAATATTTTATATTGGTCAGTTTAGAACAATCGATTATTTTTATCGTTTGAAAATTGTTATTTAAACCTATGTTTCAAAGAACCCTTATTTCTTTGTTTTTCCTGCTATTTGCTCAATTAATTTCAGCACAATGTGCTATGTGTAGAGCAGTAGTAGAGCAAGGCGGTGAAGAAATGGCAGAGGGAATTAATTCAGGAATAGTTTATTTAATGATTTTCCCATATTTAATTGTAGCAACAGCATTGTATTTTTTATATAGAAACTGGAAGAAGCTTACGGGTTAAATAATAATCCTTTTTTTATGTAACAAATTTTGGCTTTGCTCGTCAAATATCAAAACCAGAAATCTAAATAAAGTTGAAATAATTCGCTGTAATTTTTATTGAAAAATCACAGCGAATATTTTTGACCAGAACATATAAATTTTAATCAAATGAAAACCAAATTAGCTTTTATTCTTATTTTTAGTTTAATGATATCTGTTTATGCTCAGGATTCAGATACTATTGGAAAAAAATGGACTCTGCAGGAGTGTGTTGATTATGCTCTTGACAACAATATTACAGTTAAACAAAACGAATATGATATCTCCATAGCTGAGGTGGATAAAAAAGATGCCATAGGTAACTATTTACCAACTTTTAATATCAATGGAAACCATTCATGGAATAGTGGATTAAATACTGATATTGCTACCGGTTTAAATGTGAATCAAACAACACAAACAACAAGTGGAGGTCTTTCATCAGGAATTCTTATTTATGGAGGTTTGCAAAATTTAAATGCTTTGCGTAGGTCTGAATTAAATATTTTGGCCAATCGTTATCAGCTGGATAAAATAAAAGATGACATATCACTATTTGTAATCAATGCTTATTTGGATGTTCTTTTTGGTAAGGAGGCAGTAAATGTAGCCATACCTCAAGTTGAAATATCTAGAGAACAATTGAGAAGGACAAGCCAATTGGTTGAAGCGGGTACTATTCCTAAAGGAGATTTACTAGATATTCAAGCCACCTTAGCCAATGATGAGCAAAATTTGATTATCACACAAAATAATGTGAGAATATCTCTATTAAGTTTGGCTCAATTATTACAATTGGAAGATTTTAACAATTTTGAAGTTGCTGAGACTGAAATATCGACTTTGCCTTTGGTAAATTTGGCTGATTACTCTGTCGATAAAATATATGAGAAAGCATTGGAAAACAGGTATGAAATTAAAATTGCAGAGACAAATATAGAATTGGCTGAAAGTGATATTAAACTTGCAAAAGGCGGATTACAACCTACTCTGTCTGGGTTTTATAATTGGAATTCGGGATATTCAAATAGAAACCAGATAATTGGATCTGAAATTGATCCTGACAATCCGTTTCGGGTAATCGGTCAAGTAGAAGGATCTGGGGATAATGTACTTTCAGAAAATTTTAGACCTATAACTGGAGGACCTGATTCTTTCTCTGATCAATTTTTTGATTTAAACAAACGAAGCTCATTTGGCTTGAGTTTAAGAATTCCGATTTTAAATGGGTTTAGAGTTTCTAATAATGTTAAAAGAGCTAAGATTAGATATGATCAACGACAATATGCTTTGGATCAGGAAGAATTAGATTTGCAAAAAATAATTTATACGGTTTATACGGATGCCATTGGTGCATTAAAATTATACGAGGCGACTCAAATTTCTGTGGATGCTCAAAACGAATCTTTTAGATATGCCCAAGAAAAATTTGACGTAGGTGTATTAAATTCATTTGACTTTAGTCAGATAAAAAATCGTTTGGTTAAGGCCGAATCAGATTATTTAAGAGCTAAATATGACTTTATATTTAAGGTAAAATTACTTGAATTTTACTATGGACTTCCTGTTACTGTTCAATAAACAATAAGAATATATTTGCCTCTTATTCTAAACATAGAAACTGCTACTAAAAATTGTTCGGTAAGCTTATCGGAAAATAATAAAATATTGGCTCTCGTTGAATTTAATGAGGGACAGTTTTCACATGCAGAAAAACTTCACACCTTCATTTTGGAGGTACTAAAAATCGCTGATAAAACTATGAATGAATTGGATGCCATTGCTATAAGTAAAGGTCCTGGTTCATATACCGGATTAAGAATTGGAGTTTCTGCTGCAAAAGGATTATGTTTTTCATTGGATAAACCTTTAATTTCGATTCCCACATTGACTTCTTTGGCAAATTCTTTGCAAATAGTACAGGGAGAATTTATTATTTCCCTTTTAGATGCCAGAAGAATGGAAGTTTATAGCTCGATATTTGATTCAGATCATCATCAAATAGAAGAGACAAAGGCAGAGATAATTGATAAAAACTCTTTTGAAGAATATCTAAAAAAGGGGAAAGTCTATTTTTTAGGGGATGGGGCAGAAAAATGTAAGGCAATAATTAAACATAAAAATGCTGATTTTTTAGATAATTATTATCCATCATCTAAGGAGATGGGGAATTTGTCATATAAAAAATATAAGAACAAGGACTTTGAAGATGTGGCCTATTTTGAGCCCTATTATTTAAAAGATTTTGTTGCTGGAAAACCTAAAAAGATATTTAACTAATTAGAATTACAGTTACTCCAAGGATTGCCGGAACACTTTGAATGTAAAAAAGTTTAATCTTTTTTGTAGAATAAGCTCCATATATACCTGCAACAATAACACAACTTAAAAAGAAAATAGCGATCTCGTTGGAATAAATTTTATCAGTCAAAGCCCATAGTAAACCCGCAGCTAAAAACCCATTATAAAGCCCTTGATTTGCAGCCAAAACCTTAGAATCTTCAGCTTTCCCCAGGGTCAATCCAAAGGCTTTTAAGCCCTTGGGTTTTGTCCAAAAAAACATTTCAAGTACCATGAAATAAATATGTTCAAAGGCCACCAATGCAATCAAAAAAAATTGTAAAAATTTCATTTTAATATTTGATATTAATTTGTTTTAATGCTGCATTTGTCTCATTTACTGGTAATTTACAAGCGCCATCAATACAGACATAAATGGTTGTTTCATTTTCTGAATATTTATACTCAAGTAAGGGTAAGTCACTATCTGTAAGACTCCCAATAATTATTTTATTTGGAATAAAATTTTTGCTTAATTCCTTGAGCCTCTTCTTGGCATCAGAACCAACAATAGCTATTTCATAGAAGTCACCAATATAATTATTATATAGCATCAGCCAATTTGAATAACCTCCTCCATAATATACAACATTTTCCTTTACATTATTCAACATTGTTTTTGCATTGGTACTATAATTTTTGTTTTCAAAATAATGTCCTAACTTGAATAAATTCAATGCCATAATTGAATTGGAAGAAGGGATAACATTATCTTCAATTTCAATTTTTCTTGTGATAAGATCTTGATTTTCATCGGAACTGAAAAAGAACATCTTACTCTGTTCATCATAGAAATGCTCGAAAGTATAATCAGTTAGTTGTTTGGCTGTTTTTAGCCAATTTTCGTCAAAGGTAGCTTCGTACAAACTTATAAAGGCATCTATTACTATAGCATAATCTTCTAGATACGCATTAATGTTACTTTTGCCATCTTTATAATTTCTAAACAAGCCTCCACCTTCTTTAAATTGATGATTACTTATAAATTGAGCACTTTTTAATGCCATTTTCAAAAAGTGATCATCATCAAAAACCGTATATGAGCCTATATATGCTTTAAGCATTAAAGCATTCTGGGAGGTCAAAGCTTTGTCATCCAGTCTGGGTGAGCTTCTTTTTTCTCTAACTTTTAATAAAACCTCTTGCCAATGATCTACTTTTTTTGTCAATTCAGCTATTGAGATATCATATTTTTCTGAAAATTCTTTATTAGAAAGATTTCTTATCAAATGATAATTATCTTTTTCCCATTTCCCAAAAGAGTTTACGTTAAAATAATTTGAAAACATTTCAAAATCATCATTTAATATTCTTTCCAATTCTTCTTTCGTCCAAACATAATATGCGCCTTCTTCTAATTCACCGGATTCTGTCATGCTATCTGCATCCAGGGCTGTATAAAAAGCTCCAATATCATTATAAAGTTCACGTTCAACAAATTGGATTGTTTCATAAACAATATTTTTAAATAATGGCTCTTTATAAACCAAATAAGCATTGGAATATAAATTAATTAATTGAGCATTATCATATAACATTTTTTCGAAATGGGGAATATGCCATTTTTCATCAGTTGAATATCTGGAAAACCCACCACCTATTTGATCGAATATACCACCATAAGCCATTTTTGTTAAGGAAGTATTTACATATTCTAATAAATTACTGTCGTCATTTTGAACTGCATAACGCAATAGGTACTGAAGGTTATTTGACATTGGAAATTTAGGAGCTCCTGATCTACCACCATTTTTTAAATCCAAATAAGATTGCCAATTGGTGACAGCACTGTCCAATTCAACTTTTGTAAAACTAACTTCTTCAGTATTCAATTGAACCAAATCAGATTGTTGGATTCCTTCAGTTAATTTAGTGGCAACTTCTTCTATTTTTTGCGGATCTTTCTCATATAATTCAGCAAGTTGCGTGATAGCTTTGACCCAATTTTCCTTTGGAAAATAAGTGCCTCCCCAAAAAGGTCGTTGATCAGGTAAAGCTATACAATTTAGTGGCCAACCACCAGCTCTTCCTGTGATCAATTGAACAGCTTTTTGGTAAACTTGGTCTACGTCGGGTCTTTCCTCCCTGTCTATCTTAATATTGATAAAATGCTCATTCATGATTGATGCAACGGTTGAATCCTCAAAACTTTCATGTTCCATTACATGACACCAATGGCAAGTGGAATATCCTATTGATATCAATATAAGTTTATTCTCCTTTTTTGCCAATTCTAATGTTTCATCATTCCAGGCATACCAATCAACCGGATTATGGGCATGTTGCAACAAGTAGGGACTTGTTTCATTGATGAGATCGTTGGTAAATTCGTGTTTGTCAGGCATGTTTTTTTGGGTTTGACCTTGACAACTAAAAATAGTTGAAATTATAATAAGTGCTATAATTATTTTGGACATACATTTTTTTTCAAATATAATACAAAAATTATTGGAGCACTCTTGAGAAGATAGATAAAATTAAGTTAATATTTGGACGGATAATCCCATTAACAGAGACAAATAGAATGATATAGATATTCTAAAGTGTAATAATTGTTACTGAAGTATTGGGTTTTTTTGTGTCAATTTGTCCTTAATTATAAATGGCATATTAATTGTCAATTAATTGATGAAGAAAATTTAAAATCATATAAAATGACAGAATTATTAACAAAGGAAACTTTTTTAGAAAAAGTTTTTAATTTCGAAAAGAATAAGGAATGGAAATTTGAAGGAAACAAACCTTGTATTATTGATTTTTATGCGGATTGGTGCGGACCCTGTAAAATGGTGGCTCCTATTTTAGAAGAATTGTCTGAAGAATATAAGGGTAAAGTTGATATTTATAAAGTTGATACGGAAGTTGAACGTGATCTTTCAACAGCATTTGGCATCAGAAGTATTCCTTCAATGTTATTGGTTCCTATGGATAGTCAGCCTCAAATGTCGCAAGGTGCATTACCTAAGCATCAATTGGAAGAAATTATGAAGGATGTTTTAAAGGTTAAAAAGTAAAATTTAAAATAATTAAAAAGGCTGCTTGTTAAAGCAGCCTTTTTAAATTATGAATTGAATTTGTTAAACCAATTCGTTTTCATGTAAATATTCGGCGATTTGAATTGTATTTGTGGCGGCACCTTTTCTAAGATTATCAGCAACAATCCACATGTTTAAAGTATTTGGTAAAGATTCATCTCTTCTAATACGCCCAACAAAAACTTCATCTTTATTATGGGCATAAACAGGCATAGGATATGTATTTGTATCTATATTATCTTGAACAACAACTCCAGGGAATTCGTGTAATAATTTACGAACTTCATCCAAATCAAAATCATTTTGAAACTGAACATTTACAGATTCTGAATGCCCCCCAGCCGTTGGAATCCTCACAGCTGTTGCGGTAACAGCAAAAGAATCATCACGCAATATTTTCTTTGGTTCTTTTACCAATTTCATTTCTTCCTTTGTATATCCGTTATCTAAAAACACATCGCAGTGAGGTATTGCATTTCTATTAATTGGATAAGGGTATGCCATTTCTCCTTCAATTCCCTTCGTTTCATTTTCCAATTGTTGAACTGCTTTTACTCCAGTACCGGAAACAGATTGATAGGTAGAAACAATTAATCGTTCCATTTTATATTTATCATGAAGTGGGGATAAAGCCATCACCAACTGAATTGTAGAGCAATTTGGGTTGGCAATAATTTTATCTTCTTTAGTCAAAACATCTCCATTAATTTCGGGAACAACCAATTTTTTGGAAGGATCCATTCTCCAGGCCGAAGAATTATCAACTACTGTGGTACCCGCCTCAGCAAATTTTGGAGCCCATTCTATAGAGGTTTCTCCACCTGCAGAAAATAAAGCAATATCCGGTTTTTCATTCACCGCATCTTGAAGTCCAATCACTTTATATTCTTTTCCCTGATATTTGATTATTTTGCCTACTGACCTTTCTGAGGCAACAACCAATAATTCTGTTATTGGAAAATTTCTTTCAGCTAAAACTTCTAGCATTACCGTTCCTACCATTCCCGTTGCACCTACTACTGCTAATTTCATTTTATTGTCAATTTTAAACTATAAATTAAGGCTGCAAATATCCTAAATTATTTTCAAGTTAAACATGGGTATTCAGCGTTTTATTTCCAATTGTTTAATTTTTATCTAATTGTTATAAATTTTAATAGAATATAACTTTTGTAATATGGCTTACGAAGGCTCTAAATCATATCTGTTTTTATAAAAGCGTAACAAACCGAATTGGATAAATAGTTGTATTTTTGCAGCTCCTTAAAAATGATGATTTTAATAAAAATATTTTTGGTTTGAACAATAGAGGGAATAAGATAGAACTAATGGCACCTGCTGGTAATTTTGAATCTTTACAAGCAGCTTTGAATAATGGATGTGATTCTATTTATTTTGGAGTTGAGCAACTAAATATGCGCGCACGAGCTTCTATAAACTTCACTTTAGAGGATCTTAAAGAAATTTCGGATAGATGTAAGGAGAAAGGAGTTCGAACTTATCTTACCTTAAATACCATTATTTATGACCATGATTTAAGTATTGTAAAAACCTTGATCAAAAAGGCTAAGGAAGCAGATATTACAGCAGTAATAGCCATGGATCAGGCAGTAATTGCAACGGCCAGAGAAATTGGTATGGAAATTCATATTTCTACTCAAATAAATGTAACAAATATTGAAACGGTAAAATTCTATTCCATGTTTGCTGACACGATTGTATTGAGCAGAGAATTGAGCTTGAGACAGGTGAAGAAAATTACTGATCAAATTGAAAAGGAACAGATTATAGGGCCCAATGGAAGATTGGTTGAAATTGAAATATTTGGACATGGGGCATTATGTATGGCGGTATCCGGTAAATGTTATATGAGTTTACACTCTTATAATTCATCTGCAAATAGAGGTGCCTGTAAGCAGAATTGCAGGAAAAAATACACGGTTATTGATCAGGAAACTGGTTTTGAAATGGAATTGGATAATGAGTATATCATGTCTCCTAAAGACCTTTGCACCATTGATTTTTTGGATCAGGTAGCTGAGGCAGGAATTAAAGTTTTAAAAATCGAAGGTAGGGGTAGGGCACCTGAATATGTTGCCAAAGTAATTAAGTGTTATAGGGATGCCATTGACAGTTTGGAAAACGGAACCTATGACAAGCAAAAGGTAATTGATTGGATGCTGGAACTTGAAAAAGTTTATAATCGTGGCTTTTGGAATGGGTATTACCTAGGGCAAAAATTGGGTGAATGGAGTAAAGAATCCGGTTCTCATGCCACTCAGAAAAAAGTTTTTATTGGTAAAGGAGTTCATTATTTTCCTAAAAGTAATATTGGAGAATTTAAAATTGATGCCTATGACATATCTGTAGGTGATACCATTCTGATAACAGGGCCAACTACTGGTGCTAAAGAAATGAAAATTGAAGAAATGTTTGTGAACGATGTTAAGAATGATCATGCATCAAAAGGAGATTCTATTACTATTCCTCTTAATTTTAGAATCCGCCCTTCTGATAAAATTTATAAGATAATTATCACAGAATTTGCTTCTGTATAATGATTATTATTACGCTTCAAAGAGCCAAATGTATTGGCTGTAACTATTGCGTGGAATTGGCATCTGAGCAATTTCAGATGTCTAAAAAAGATGGCAAATCAGTGTTATTACACGCAAAGGATAAAAAAGGATTTTTCACATTGAAAGAACCCGACGATTCTATTTTGGAAAATGCGGTCAAAGCAAAAGAAGCATGTCCCGTGAAAATTATTTCGGTAAAGAAAATTTAGGTAAATTTAATCATGCAACCAAAACGTTAAGGTTGCGAATATGGTAATGGCGAGAATAACTCCAATTGCAACAATCCAAATGTTTTTATAATAATAATTGTGAAGTTTTATATCTTTTCTATAGCTCCAAATCATTGCTATAATAAAAACAAAAGCGAAAATTGCACCAAAAATAAGTTGTCCTTTACTAAACATTTTAGCTATATTTATAGCTTACAAATGTAAATTAAAATGGGCAAAAAAGCTATTGTTTTTGGAGCAACGTCAGGTATTGGCCAAGAGTTAGCTCAATTATTAACCAATGACGGGTATACAGTAATGATTACAGGCAGGCGCTTGGAGCGATTACAAAATATTCAAACCCAAAATAAGGAGCAATATATTATAAAGCAACATGATATTACTGATGTGGATGCTTCTGAAAAAATATTTGAAGAGCTACCTGATATTTTTGATAAGGTAGATTTAATAGTTCACAATGCTGGAATAGGAGAGGAAAATTACAATTTGGAATGGGACAAAGACCTGCCGACATTAGAAACCAATGTAATAGGGGCAACTAGAATATACCAACTTGCTTATAATTACTTTAAAGTACAAGGTTTTGGACATTTGGTGAGCATAACATCTATTGCATCCATAAGAGGAAATAGATTTGTTCCTGCTTATCATGCCTCAAAGGCATTTCAATCCAATTATATGGAATCATTATGGATGAAAGCCCAACGAACTAAGAAGGCCAACATTGACATAACAAATATTTTACCTGGTTTTATTGATACCGATATTATTACAGGAGATACATTTTGGATGGCACCTTTAGATAAGGCTACAAAGCAAATCTATAATGCAATTAAAAATAAAAAAAGAAAGGCATATATAACCAAACGGTGGTGGTTGATTGCTATGCTCTTAAAAATAGTTCCACCTAGAATATTAATGAAATTTATGTAATAAAATGGAGAATAAAATTAAGGCTGTGAAAGAATTTCACGAGGCATTCGGTCTAGGAGTTAAAGAAGCTCCAAAGGCAAATTTATCTGAAGAAAAAATAAAACTGAGATATAATTTAATGGCAGAAGAAAATGATGAATACTTAGAGGCTGCTCAAGATAACGATCTGGTTGAAGTTGCTGATGCTTTAGGAGATATGCTATATATTTTGTGCGGAACTATTCTGGAACATGGAATGCAATATAAAATTGAAGAAGTTTTTAATGAGATCCAGAAAAGTAATATGAGTAAATTAGGTGCAGATGGGAAACCAATATATCGTGAAGATGGGAAAGTTATGAAGGGCCCTAATTATTTTGAACCGGATATTTTATCGATTTTGGAGAAGTAAGTTTGTTAAGGGCTTCACATCAAGTGAAGCCCCGAAAAAACGCTATTCAACAATATATCTCCACCCGAATTTATCTTCA
>JAUXGV010000186.1 GCA_030621915.1 Flavobacteriaceae bacterium | reverse complement strand
GATGATATGTCAGAAATATTAAATACTTCTGTAGGTGCTTTAAAAGCATCTTACCATCATGCCAGGAAAAAAATAGAAGCCTACTTAAGAGAATGAATTTTGGAAGAAAAAAATAAAGACATATTAAAAAAAAATAAAAATAATGATTCAGGATTTTTGCTGCCTGAAAATTATTTTAAAGATATTGAAGGTAAAATTATATCCAAAGTTAAGTACACCGGATTTAAAGCCCCTATAAATTATTTTCAGGAAATTGATGATCAAATATTAAATAATTATAAAGAAACTACTAGTCAAACTAAGGTTTATAAATTGATCAAATCAAGAAAATTTAAATTTATTGGATATTCTATAGCCGCTTCGTTCTTGTTGTTTATTGGATTGAATAATTTTAATGTTGAAAATGAACAATTGGAATTTGAAACATTGGAATTTTCTGAAATTGAAGGCTGGATGGATAATGATCTTATTTCGTTTAGTAGTTATGATATTCAGGATACTTTTGGTGACATAAGTCTCACCAATGACGAAATTTATACTTCGGATGCTGTATACCTTTATTTAGTAGAAGAAAATATAGAAAATTTATTAAACGAATGATAGATATGAGAAATATAATAATAATTTGTGGCATCGTAATATTAAACTTGAGCGGATTATTTGCTCAAGATCATAAGCATCGCGAAAATTTTAAGGCATATAAAATAGCTTATATAACTCAAAATCTGGATTTGAGTCCACAGGAAGCAGAGAAATTTTGGCCTGTTTATAATGATTATGAAAAAAAAGCATTTAACCTGAGAATTAGAAAGCAGAAAGAAATTGGAAAAAAAATAAAGGAAGAGGGTGGTATTGATTCTTTGAATGATGAAACGGTAAATGAATATATTACTAAGCTTTTACAAAATGAGCAAGAATATATATCGTTAAAAAAGAATTTTTATGACAATTTGAAAAATACTATTCCTGCCAAAAAAGCTTTAAAACTGTATAATACGGAAGGAGATTTTAATAGAAAAGTTTTGTCAGAATTTCGAAAGAAAAAACATAAAAACACTGAATGATTTAACTAGTGTCTGGAGGGGAATAGACGAATTTCTTATGCTTATTTATTTTAGATGAGATTTTTACCTTTCTTTCTTAAGGAGATGCCTTAGCATCAGCAGATGAGAAAAAAGTAAAAATATCGCTAATAGAAAAAGGATTGATTTTGCTGTATTATCCGACCAGCCACTAACTAGTCATTTTTAAGCATTTTACGGTACTCCTCTAAATTAGATTTTGCATCATCGTCCAAAACTGGCTCTTGAATATCTGTAAACTCCTTTAAAGTTTTTAAAATAGTTTCTGCAACAATCAAGCGTGACGTAGCTTTATCATCTGAAGGAACAATAAACCAAGGTGCGTAATCTGTTGACGTTCTACACAATAAATCTTCAAAACAAAACATGTATTTATCCCATAATTTTCTCTCTTTGATATCTGCTTTGGAGAATTTCCAATTTTTGTCTTCAATTTCAATTCTTCTAAGTAATCTATTTTTTTGCTCTTCTTTCGAAATGTTTAAAAAAAACTTTAGAATAATTGTTCCATTTTGACTTAGATGTTTTTCGAAACTATTTATTTGATCCATTCTATTCTGATAGAAATTATCATCTAATTGGTTTAAACTATGAATGGATGGAATATTTTCGGCAAAAATATATTCAGGATGTACCCTAGTAATCAACACGTTTTCATAATGAGTACGATTAAACACACTAAATGTCCCTCTTTGAGGTAAAGCTAGGTAATGTCTCCATAAATAATCATGTTCCAATTCCAACTCAGATGGCTGCTTAAAACTGTGTACATTGATTCCTCGGGTATTAAAACTTTTAAAAACTTCTCTTATCAGACTATCCTTACCGGCAGTATCCATTCCCTGTAAACAAATCAAAACACTATATTTACCATGTGCATACATGGTATCTTGAATTTTACTAATTTGCTTACGTGTTTTTCCCAATCTCTTCTTAGCATCCTCTTCTACATACAAAGTGTTTAATGAACTTAAGGTAATCTTCGAATTAACTTGATAAGGGTTGGTTTTCATATTCATATTTATTTCCTTGCAAAAAGATTAATATCTTCCTCACTTATAACATCTTGTCCCAAAATTAGCAATCTTTCAACAATATTTCTTAATTCCCGAATATTACCCGTCCAATCATAATCCTGCAAAAGTTTTATAGCACCGTTACTAAATACTTTGGGTGTAATACCCTGCTCCATACAAATTTTATCAGAAAAATAATTCACTAAAATTGGGATGTCATCTTTTCTTTGATTTAAAGATGGAACATGAATTAAAATTACTGCTAGACGGTGATATAAATCTTCTCTAAACCTTCCTTTATCAATTTCATTTTTTAAATCTTTATTGGTAGCGGCTATCACCCTTACATCTACTTTTATATCCTTATCACTACCTACCCTACTAATTTTATTTTCCTGCAAGGCTCTCAATACTTTGGCCTGAGCAGATAAACTCATATCACCAATTTCATCTAAAAAAATCACGCCTCCATTGGCAGCTTCAAATTTTCCCGCCCGATCTTTATTCGCACCAGTAAAAGATCCTTTCACATGTCCAAATAGTTCGCTTTCAATAAGTTCTGAAGGAATTGCAGCACAGTTTACCTCTATCATCGCACCCTTTGAACGATTGCTTTTTTCATGAATCCAGTGAGCTACTAATTCCTTTCCCGTACCATTATCTCCTGTTATCAATACTCTGGCATCAGTAGGCGCTACCTTTTCAATAATATTTTTAATTAATGAAATAGCTTCGCTTTCACCCACCATTTCATATTCCTTATTCACTTTTTTCTTTAATTGTTTATTTTCAACAATTAACTTCTTTTTATCAAGTGCGTTTCTCACGGCATTAAGTAATCTATTCAAATCAGGTGGTTTTGAAATATAATCAAAGGCACCCAATCGCATAGTTTCAACCGCGGTTTCCAACTCTCCATGTCCCGATATCATAATAAATGGAATTTCAGGTTTAATTATCTGACTTTTTTGTAACACTTCTACCCCATCCATTTTAGGCATTTTTATATCACATAAAACCAAATCATAGTCAGTTTTTTCAATCATTTCTATTCCCATTAATCCATCTTCAGCTTCTTCCAGAAGGTAATTTTTATTTTCTTCCTGAATAATTCGAATCAACACTCTTCTAATAGCAGCTTCATCTTCAATAATAAGTATCTTACTCATATTATAATTATTTTTATCTTTTATTATGACTTTCCATTTTTGACAATTTCAAATCAATATTTTAACCATTTATAAATTTCTCTATAACTTACTTTTTTTCCATACATTAATATTCCAATCCTATACACCTTTGAAGCTATCCAAACCACACCAAGAAAAGTTCCAAATAATATCATTAATGAAATTAGTATTTGCCACCAAGGTACGCCAAAAGGTATTCGCATAAGCATAACAATAGGTGAGGTAAACGGAATCATTGAGAATATAGTTGCTATATTTCCATGGGGATCATTAATAACGGTAGCAAAACCGACATAAACGCCAATTATCAAAGGCATAATAACGGGAAGCATAAACTGCTGTGTATCTGTTTCATTGTCAACTGCGGCACCTATAGCAGCATAAATTGAACTATATAATAAGTAGCCACATAAAAAGTATAAGATGAACAATACAAACATGCTTATTAGTGGCAGATTTAATATTTCTGAAATTATAACCTGTCCTTCATTTTGGGATATGGCTTCAACTTGTTCCGTAGCAATTTGGGAAGCATTCATATTTTCAATTGGATCATTGCCAAAAACAAAGGAACTAATAACAAAACCAATGGATAGAATTATTCCCCAAATAAAGAATTGTGTCAATCCTGCGGCGGCGGTCCCCAGAATTTTACCTAGCATAAGCTGAAAAGGTTTAACTGATGAAATTATTACTTCAATAATCCTACTTGTTTTTTCTTCAATTACACTGCGCATAACCATGGCTCCATAAATAATAATAAACATCATAATCATATAACCCGCTCCCATTCCCAATCCAATTTTCACCCCATTGATTAGCTTTGAAGATTTTTCACCACTGAAATTTGACAAATTAATATCAACATGAACTTCTGATTCTTTGAGTTTTTGAACATCAATATTCATAGAAAGCATTTTTGCGTTTTGCAATTTCTTTTTGATGATTGATTCCAATTCTGAAATAGTTACCAACCCAGGAGAATCATTAGAATAATAACGTATTTTTTTGGCTACTTCATCGATACTTTCTTTTTTTGGAATGTATAACAAGCCTGCCGGATCAGATTCACCTACTATAATTTTGGCCTTTTCAAGGCCAATTTCTGTTAAATCTTCAAAATTAATAGTAGGACTTTCATCAAAACCTTTTGCCTCAAAAAAACCAGATTCATCTACATAGGCAATCGTACTTTTTTTATCAATACTTGATTTGGTTAAGAATGCAACCAGCCCAATCATGCCCATCATGATCAAAGGGCTCATTAAAGTCATGACAATAAATGTCTTATTGCGCACTTTTGCAATAAATTCACGTTTTATTATTAGTTTTAGTTTGTTCATATTTAATTAATTCTACCCAAAGAATTTTATGAATTTTGCCTTACAGCTTGAATGAATATATCACTGGCACTCGGAATTATTTCTACATAGTGATTTATATTAGCCTTGCTATTCAAATATTTTATTAAATCACCTGAGGAGTCCTCTTTTTTAAGGCATATATTAAGCTTCAAATCATCTTCCAAAGATTTAAAGCTGGCATTACTGACTTCAAACCTTTCCTTTAATTCCAATAATAATTGATCTTTTTTATTAGTAACCAATCCAACTTCAAAACTATTTGTTTTATACCTATTTTTTATATCAGTTAATTTACCCTCTAAAACCAAATTAGATTGATGAATCAATGCTATGTATTCACAAAGCTCCTCAACAGATTCCATTCGATGTGTTGAAAAAATGATGGTTGAGCCCTTTTTTTGAAGATCTAAAATTTCCTCTTTTATTAAATTGGCATTGATAGGGTCAAAACCACTAAACGGTTCATCGAAAATTAATAATTTCGGTTCATGCAAAACGGTAATAATAAATTGAATTTTTTGAGCCATTCCTTTCGACAATTCTTCGACTTTTTTATTCCACCATGACCCAATTTCAAATTTATCAAACCAATATTGTATTCTCTTTTTTGCTTCACTTCCTGACAATCCTTTCAGTTGAGCCAAATACAATGCTTGCTCACCAACTTTCATCCTTTTATACAATCCACGTTCTTCAGGTAAATAACCGATATAATGAACATCATCCGGCTGTAATTTTTTATCATCAAAATATATTATCCCTTTATCGGGCATTGTAATTTGATTAATAATCCTAATAAGTGTTGTTTTACCCGCTCCATTGGGTCCTAATAAACCAAATATACTTCCCTTTGGTACACGAATTGAAATATCATTTAAGGCTTTAAAAACACCGAAGTTTTTATCAATATTTTCAGCCACTAATAGATCACTCATAAATAAAAATTAAAAAAATCAAATATAGTGAAACCACTACGATAATAATAATATTTCAGAATCCAGGAAAATTATTATTTA
>JAUXGV010000063.1 GCA_030621915.1 Flavobacteriaceae bacterium | reverse complement strand
GAAATACTTGTTTTAAGTCAATATGAACACAATACTTTAATCGATGAATTTGAAATTACCGTTGTATTAAAACTCAAAGACAATGCTTCAAATTTTAAAGTAAACGGTCAATTGTATTATCAAGCTTGTACAGATAAGCAATGTTTATTTCCAAGAACATTAAACTTTCAAGTACCTATTATTTAAATAGAAAACTGAATTTCAAATTACAAATAAGTAAAATTAATTAATAACAAATTTAAAAACAGAAAAAATGTCAAACACAAAAAAATTAGTACTTACACTTTCGGTAAATTCAAAAGATGATGTATCAACAGTAGCGTTTACGGTTGCAAATGCGGCAATTTCAAAAGGATTTGAAGTTGGAATCTTTTTAACTTCAGATGCAGTAGAATTAAGTAGAACAGCTTCATGTGAGTATACGCATGTACAACCCTTTAAAAAGTTGAATGAGCTGACTGAAGCATTTACAGGAAATGGTGGTACGCTTTGGGCCTGTGCTCCTTGTTTTAACCATCGAGGATTAAATGCAGAAGAAACAGTTGATGGAACTACTGTAGTTGGCGCAGGCCCTATGTTAGATTGGATTTCGGAAGGCGCACAAACGTTAACTTTTTAACAATCTTAAAAATGAAGTATTTAAAAAATAGCATCGTTGTAGTCTTTTTCATTATCGCTACAATTGGATATTCACAAAACAACGAATCCAACAAAAAGTTATTACAACACGTATTGTTGTTTCAATGGTCAGAAGGTCATAATGTAAATACCAAAGCTGAAATATTGAAGCTTTTCAAAGGATTGCCAAATAAGATTGCAGGTTTAGAAAGTTTTGAAATTTTAGAGGTAACAGCGTCATCTGGAAATTTTGATAGTGTATTAACTTTTCAGTTCTCTTCAGAAGAAGCTTTAATAACTTATGAAGAGCATCCAGATCATTTAAGAGTGAAGAAAATTGCACCTCCATTAATTAGTGGATTCGCACAATACGATTATTGGAAATAATTACAAATGAATAAACCAGTTTATACAATATTTTGTTTTGTATAAACTGGTTTTAATTAAATAATACAGATTCAAATGAAACGAAAAGAACCAACAATATATTTAGATTCACATGCTTCAACACCAGTAGATCAAGAGGTGCTTTCAGAAATGCTACCTTATTTCACAAATCATTATGGAAACGGTAATCACAAGTCAGGGTTAAAATCAAATCAAGCATTAGAAAAGGCTCGTTTTCAGGTTTCAAACCTTCTTGGAGCAAGACCTTCAGAAATTATTTTTACAAGTGGAGCAACCGAAGCTATCAATATTGGATTGCTTGGATTGGCTGAAGCAAATACAAAAAATCGAAAGCATATTGTTACACAAAGAACAGAACATTCTGCAGTACTTCAATGTATTGAAGAATTAAAATTAAGAGGATATAATGTTACTGTGCTTGATGTAGATTCAAATGGAAGGATTGATATAAATCAATTAAAGCAAGCTGTAACAAAAAGGACTTTAGTCGTTGCCATTATGCTTGCAAATAATGAAATTGGCACGGTACAACCTGTGAAAGAAATAGGGCAAATTTGTCAAAATGTTGGCACTAAATTTTTCTGTGATATTACACAGGGAATTGGTTGGCACTCCATTGATGTTGATAAAATGAATATTGATTTAGCATCTTTATCTTCTCACAAAATATATGGCCCAAGAGGTGTTGGCGCTTTATTTGTAAGAAAGTTGAAAAATAAAATCACCTTAAATCCAATTCTTTTTGGCGGAGGACAAGAACGTGGATTTAGACCAGGAACACATAATATTCCAGGAATTGTAGGCTTTGGAAAAGCCTGCGAATTGCAGCAAATAAACTCAAAAGAAAACTACAAGCACATATCTATGTTGAGAGATAGAATGCAAAATATTCTCTTTAACTCTATTGACCAAATTACACTAAATGGTAGTTCTGAAAACAGACATCCTGGAAATCTAAACATTGCAATACATTCAATTCCTGGAGAACAATTAAAAGAACTTTTGCCTAATGTTATGTTTTCCACTACTTCAGCATGCGCCAGTTCATCAGCAAAGCCTTCCCATGTAATAACGGCTTTAGGTGTAAATGAACAGGTAATTAAATCTTCTTTTCGATTAGGATTAAATAAATACAATACTATTGAAGAAATTGACCTTGTAAGTAATAAAATAATCGAGATTGCTAGAAAAAATAATCTTCTGACATTAAAGACAGTTGATACTAATCGTGCAAATTAAACATGAATCATTTTCCAAGCCAATACATTCGAGACAATCTAAACAATCCTTAAGATAACATTGAACTCATCATTGAGATCTCCAAGTGCAGAGGAAAATTTCGAATATAAAGCGTTTATTCAACAGCCACCTTAAATTTCACAGGCTCATTTAATGCCCTTAGAACATCGTCATCTCTTTTATAAACATCTTTCATAAAATATATGAGATTGTGTTGGTCTACTCTTGAAGTCCAATACATGATATAAATATTAACAGGCTTGGGTAAAGTGATTCTAGTTGTTTTACCCGAATCCAATATTTCATTGATTTTGTCCATATTCCAAACATCGGGATCGTCCATCAGACTCATTAACAATTCCCATTTATTCTCTGTTCGAATACAACCGTGGCTAAACGCTCTGTCCTGACGATTGAACAAACCTCTTGATGGGGTGTCATGCAAATAAACCGCATATTTATTTGGAAACATAAACTTGACTTCACCTAAGGCATTCCAAGGACCAGGCTTTTGCCGTAGAATAAATGGAAAATTTCCTGAAGAGTATTTACTAAAGTCTATTTGATTGGGATCTAAAATTTTACCCTTTCTATCCATAATTTCCATATGTTTGTCAGCTAAATACCCAGGATCTTTTTTAAGTTTTGGAAGCGTTTCATGGGTGGCAATAGAATAAGGCAGGGTCCAGGTGGGATTCATTTCTATATAGGTCACTTTATCTTTAAAAATAGGTGATTCCTTATGGTATTTTCCAACGATCACCCTTGAATCAAACACTTCCTGTCTATGAGTAATACGCCTCACATGAAAACCCGCAATATTCACCATCAAAAAATCGTCGTCTGGGGCATGAAAGGTCCATCGAAATCTTTCCAAATTCAATCGTATCGTGGCAATTCTTTCCTGAACTGATATATTCATCTGCTCAATGGTACCTTTTCCAATAACACCATCATTAGTTAGGTTGTGTCTTTTCTGAAATAGCTTAACAGCTAATTCTAATTCTTCATCAAACACTTCAAGTTTCTGAGATGCATTATTCTTTAAATCTTTTGTTATGATTAAATGAGTTCTAATAACCGCAATTCTTTCGTCGCTCATCCCTTTTTTTAAAGTTTCTCCCTTTGGAATCTCCGGCCATCCACCATTTTTAGCAATTTCCCTATATCCTTTTAAATGGAATTTCATGAGTTTATATAAATAATGGGAAGGTCTTACAGCTTCCAAGGCTGATTTAATTTTTTTATTATACAACGTTACAGTTAATAAACTGTCTACATTTTCTGGCCTAGGGTTTAAATCAATATCCCATTTCGATCTCAATTTTGATTGTTCTACTTTCCCCGAAATCAAATGAGAAGCATATAACATCAACGCATCGGTCATTAATAAATCGACGATAGCCGCATCATCTTTACTTAATTTTTTATAATCCGCTTTGTTCAGAAATTTAGATATTTTCTCTAAGTGATAATCTTCAGGATGTAAGCCTTCATCAAACGATGCATTGATACTCTCTAATAAATCGTTTCGGTTTTTTTCATCCGTCCATGCCAAATCGAAATCTCTGTTAAAATAATACTTAGGCAATTCAATTTGAGAAAACAATTCAATGCCATCAGCCGCAACCGGAAACCCTTCATTATGCGCTTGAATTTTTTGTTCAATCACTTCTTCTGAGCTTGATTGAGCAAAACTTAAACTTGGAATAATAAATACAATTGATATAAATAAATACAAAACAGACTTGAATTTCATAATTTTCAAAGGGTTTGATTTTAGGTGATAAAAATAAAGTTTTAAATAATAAAACTATAAACATTTTATGCTAAGTTTTCAAAAGGTTAACATTGTTAAAAAACTGCATATTCAAAATTATTTAATGTTTGTTTTGATTAATTGAAAATTGTAAAAACTATATCTCAATTTACCCAAAAATCCATATCTTCAATTCGTAAAATTCTAATTCTATTCTCCCTTGAAAACCTTTATTTCTATCTTTATTTATAATTTTTTTGTTCATTTAACATGGTCACAAAACCAACCCGTTGATTATGTCGACCCACAAATTGGATCGGTTCATGGCAGTTGGTTTTTTTATACACCCGCCGCCCTACCCTTCGGTATGGCAAAATTAGCACCACACACAAACGCCTATAACAGTCAAGGAAGTGGGGACCCACGGGATATGATGATCGACATGCTTCTATTGAAGGTTTTGGACATTTTCATGAATTTCAGATTGGAGGCGTTGTTTTTATGCCCAAAGTGCTTCACTTAATGGCCAACCATTAAACAATTTTTGGTTTCCCGCTAGTGAATTACTAAAAGGAGGTAAATTGACCCTGATTATGGGTTCAACACCAAATGAGTCTTGGGAGGTTGAAAAGATGCCTCCTGATGTTTCGAAATAAAATAAGAACCAAAAAAATCAATCTTATGAAAAATATTATTCCAATCATTTTATCGATTCTTATTTTGGCAGCTTGTTATGAAAAAAAAGAAGAGAAAGCTCCCGTCGAAAATAAAAAAAATCAAGAATTGGTTCAAAAAATAGTAAAAAATAGAGATTTTAATGAAGTTAAATCAAGAGCCATAGCTGTGGTAAAAACTGGATTTAATGCCGGTGATGGATACGGTGAGGTATGGATCAGAGACTATAATACCTTTATTGAATTATCAACTGAAGTTTTTGATGCTAAAGAACTGGAAGAAAATTTATTGGTGTTCTTTAGATTACAAGGTGAAGATGGAAATATTATTGATGGGTTCATTCCTAAAGAAAAAGCGGTACAAACTGAAGGCGGTTATGAGTATATTTTTAACGATCTTGAACCCAACTATGCTGGGCATAAAAATACGGTTGAAACAGATCACGAAACTTCTTTAGTACAGGCCGTTTATAAATACATCAAAAAAACTGGCAATAAGGACTTTTTAAATACAATAGTAGGAGACACAACTATAGCTGAGAGAATGGAACAGGCCATGGAGTTTTTATTAAACCATCGATGGACAGATAAGTATCAAATGATTTATGGAGCAACTACAGCCGATTGGGGTGATGTTCAACACCAACATGAATGGGGTGTATATATTACTCCTGAAACTAAATTTTGTGTTGATATTTATGACAATGCCATGATGCTTATTGCCTTAGATAATATGATGGAATTAATTCCTTCAACACAAGATATTTGGCAACCTATCAGAGATGATCTTGCTGAGAACACAATGAAAACACTTTGGGATGCTGAGAATCAAAAATTCATTCCCCATGTATATATAGACGGGTCACCATATCCTGATGATTTTAACGAAAATGAAATTTATTATCATGGAGGGACAGCTGTGGCTATTGAAGCTGATTTATTGACCGAAGAACAAATCATAGTATCTCTAAACAAAATGATAAAAAACGTAGAATTATCTGGTGCAGGTTCTATCGGTTTAACCATGTACCCACCCTATCCGGAATGGGCTTTTGAAAATAAAGGCATGTACCCCTATGGTTATCAAAACGGTGGTGACTGGACTTGGTTCGGAGCACGTATGATTCAACAATTGGCCCGATATGGTTTTGTTCAGGAAGCTTATGACAATTTGTTACCTATGATCTCTAGAGTCATTAAAAATGATGGCTTTTTTGAATGGTATACCGTAGACAATCAGCCTGAAGGATCAGGGACTTTTAGAGGTTCCGCAGGGGTATTATATGAGAGCATTGAATTGTTAGAGAATTGGGCTAAATCACAAAATTAATATTGAATTTATCTTTCTTTAATTTCAAGACAAAAGAACTTCTAAAAATTACTCCTTTTTCAGATGAAAAAAGAACAAATCCCAAGCAATCTGTATCCTGTCGCAGATGTTTGTTCGGTATCATTCACTTCAGATTGGATATTTATGTAACCAATAATGGAAATACTCATATCTCTGAATATCAACAGTAATAACGTATTTATTCATTAATACTGGGGGCAAGGTACTTCAAATTAAAATATTTAAAATACTAAGAATTCTCTTGCAGGATAAAAAAAAAATGTACTTTTGACTAATTAACTAAACCGGTGTAGTTGAATAAGATTTATTTAAAAGATATCGCCAAAAGTTTACAGGTTTCCAAAACCGCTGTTTCTCTTGTTTTAAATAACAAAGGAGATGAGCATAAAATTTCTCAGGAAACACAAAAACGCATAATCGATTTCGCCAATAAACACAATTACAAAGCCAATCATTTAGCCAGAGGTTTAAGTCGAGGAAAAAGCGAAACTATTGGATTGATTATTCCAAATATTGCTGATATTTTTTACGCCAAAATAGCAAGTATTGTTGAGAAGAAAGCAAAACTTTTAGGCTACAATGTTGTATTTAGTAGCTCAAATGAAAGTCCGGAAAATGAAAGTGAACAGATCCGTTCAATGTTAAATCGTCAGGTTGATGGTTTGATCATCGCTTCTACTCAAAAGAATCAGGAAGAAATTAATCATTTACTGGAAATCAACTTCCCTTTTATTTTGATCGATCGCTATTATCCAAATATAGATACCAATTTTGTCATCGTAGACAATCACGACGGTGTCAAAAGTGTTACCCAACATTTGATCAACCTCGGGAAGGAACGGATTGGCTTTATTTCTATCAAACCCGAATTGGATGCAATTAAACAACGACTATACGGATATCACGATGCCTTAAAGGCAAATGACATTCCTCTAAGCAAAAATTATATTAAAGAACTTAATATCGAACATTATCAACAGGAAATTAAGGGAGCTATTATAGATTTGATAACAGCAAGCAAGCCGGTTGATGCCATAGTGTTTTCAACACATTATCTTACTGCATCAGGATTAAGAGAATTAAAAGTACTAAAAATTAAAGTCCCAGATGAGGTTGCCATAGTGAGCTTCGATGAATTGGGCGCCTTTGACCTAGTTGATCCTGCAATTACTTCTATTATACAACCCGTGCATGAAATTGGTAATGATGCAGTGGATATTCTAATTGATGACATTGAAAAAATAGGCTCTGTAAAGGAAAAAAAGAAAATAGTAAAAACGGGACTCATGATTCGAAAATCATGCGGTACCAAATAAAATTATATGTTTAAAAACTAAATCGCTTTAGTCAAGCGATAATTGAATTATTTAATACTAATAAAATGTACAAATTTATGAATTCAGATAATTCCACATTGGCAAAAACCATCTGCTCCTTTCTAATGATTTTCTCTTTAAATCTTCAAGCTAATTTCATCGGAGAAAAAATTGAATTCAAGTCTAAGAACTTCTCACCCCTACACGAAGGAACAGGCCATCTATCAATTCACGAACTGAATCAAAATTATCGCCTATACGAAATTTGCAAAAACGATATTGAAGGATATAGCCAAAAACTTTCCGGTGGAGACTATACATATCCCTGCTTGCGTGAAGATCTTGGTGAAGCAATGATTTCAAGGGCATCAACTGGAAAAATGGCTTTTGAGTTTTTGACGGCCACCGTACCCAATGAATATTCTGATGAAACTGTATCCTTCTTTTTTTACAGTGATATAGACTTAGGAAATTCAGAACCTTATGACATTTTTATAAATGACAAATTCTTGTTGACATTTCAGGCTAAGGAGGATGGAACTTTAAATATAATTGACAATCCAGGTAAGGGGAATGCTACCTATATTTTAGTCAAAAGAGATCATAATAATGACGGGGTAGGTGCATTTAGATTGACCGTTCAGACTCAAAGTATTGAAAAAGGTAAAAAAGCCAAAATTAAAGTGCAAGGCCATAATAAAGGAAGTAATGATTGGTTCATGTTGTTTAAGGCAACAGATGTTATTGAAAGACTTAAGATATCTGCAGAAACGGAAGTTTCCTTTAGCATCAAACAAATAGAAGACAAACTATTTATTGATGCTCCCTCATATTTTGCCAATCAAAGTATAATTCTAGAAAGTGATGGTATTAAGAGCAAAAAAATTCTATTCAAAAGTCAGGGAGAATTAGCAAAAGCTTCTGTCAAATTAAAGGCACCAGACTATAATTTTAAAATTTATTACGATGATACATTGATTGAAATTAAATTCGACAACAATGATGGTATCTCGAAAAAATCAGAAATAGTCGGTAAGTATTTCTATACGCATAATACACAAAATAATGGTTCATGGAAAGCCACAATTACCAAATTATATAAACCATCCTTCTTTGATACCTTTGATAGTTTCTTTGATAAAAAACATGAAAACGGATTGGTGTCTATTATGAATTCAAGCCACCAGGATATCGCTTGGGTCGACCGTCCGGAAGTTTGTATCATATTAAGAGATACTTTATTACTCACACCAGTTATAAAAGATGCTTTAGCAAGAAATGATTATGGTTTCGACATTGAAGATGGATTGATTTTAAGAGAATATCTCGCACGGCACCCAGATTCAAAAGAACAAATCACTACACTTCTCAAGAAAAATTTATTGGCTGTAGGTGCTACTTATAATTGCCCATATGAAGATATGTACGATGCAGAAGATCAAGTACGTCAATTGTATTTAGGAAAAAAATGGGTTAAAAAGAACTTTGGAGGCTATGATTCAAAGGTTTATTGGAATGTAGATGTGCCTGGAAAGTCTTTACAAACACCACAAATATTGAAAAAAGCAGGAGTTGATTATATGGTGATCAGCCGTCATGGCAAGGGAATGTTTCATTGGCAAAGTCCAGATGGGAGTTCTGTATTCACGTACTCTCCAGGTCATTATGGGAATGACTTGATACACTTGTCAAAAGACATGAATAACAAAATAAAATACAGTGCAGAACAGGTGGATTATTGGAGTGGTTATTACAATGAGTCGAAGGCTCATACTCCCTTACTCTCCAGTCAGGATATGCTTCCAGCCATTGATTATACAGATTTAATTGAGACTTGGAATGGCTTTGATTATATCAAAGATGAGAACAATCAGGAAAAATCAGTTTATCTACCCGAAATGGAATTAATGACAGTTGATGAATTTATGTCATTGGCAGAAAAAAATGTAACCAATGTTGATACTATTATGGGTGAGCGACCTAACGTATGGGTATATATACATGGTCCTGCTCATCATGATGCAATAACTGCTAGTAGAGAGGCATCAAAACTCTTACCTGCAGCTGAAAAATTTCTCTCAATCTCAAATATATTAGATCCCCAAAGAATGCCGTATCCAGCTGGAGATTTTAATCAGGCCTGGCTGTCGAAAATATACCCAGATCATGGATGGGGTGGACATGACGGAGATATAACGGATGATCTTTTTAAAGAACATTTGGTAAAATCAAGAGCCATGGGTCAGTCACTACTCCAAAAAGGAACAGATTTTATTGCTAGTAAAATTAAGACCAATGAGAAAATAGGTATTCCTGTTGTACTCTTTAATAGTCTTTCATGGAAAAGAACAGATCCTGTTACGGTTTCTGTAAATCTAAAACAAGGAAATGCCAAGAGTCTAGAAATTCTCGATGCTTATAAAAATGTTCAAAATTCACAGATCTCCAATGTCCATAATTACCTAGATGGTAGCATCAAATCCGCAGATATCAGTTTTATAGCCGAAAATATTCCATCCATAGGATATAAGACTTATTATGTAAAAACGTCCGAAAAGTCAAATGTGATTACTGAAAGAAATAGCTCCTTGAAGAATTATGAAAATAGTTTCTATAAAATTACTTTCGACAAGAAAGGTATTGAGCAAGTTTATGACAAAGACTTACAAAGAAATCTTTTCCAAACTGATAATTTCAAAGCTGCCGATGTATTTACCTTGTATTCTAAAGGAAATGGCGCCGGCGAATTCGGAGACATCCAACAGCCTTATATGAAGGATTTTGATAAAGTAAGTGCCCATCATCCAACCTGGGATATTTTAGCTGACGGAAGCGTATTTACCACCTATCGTCAAAGACAACAAATATTGCATGCCATTGTCGAACAGGATATTACTATATATCACGAATTAAAGAGAGTACAATTTGAAACTCGGTTGTTGAATTGGTCCGGTGAAATGTTTCGTGAGTTTAGAACTGCCTACCCTATTGCTATCGAAAATGCAGAAATTACTTATGAAGTTCCTTTTGGATCTGTAACCGTAGGTAAAGATGAAATTGAAACTGCCGGTGATCGTTATACCCCACTTTGTAAAGATGTGCATCCTCGAGCCATTATCGATTGGATCTCAGCATCTGATAATGAAATGACAGTGACTGTAAGTTCATCTGTTGCAGCAGCAGATTGGATTGACCCTACCACAGATCATAAAAATACAGTATTGCAACACCTTTTATTGGCCAGTAGAACCTCATGTCATTGGGAAGGAAATGAATATTCACAAGCAGGAAGTCATTCTTACCAAAATGTCCTTACTTCAAATAAATCGGGTAGCCTTATTGGATCAAGAATTGCCAAACAACACAATGAGCCCTTACATGTTACTGTTTTTCCAAACAAATCAAATAAAACTGATTTACCAGAATCGGCAAGTTTCTTTACTATTGACAGGGAGAATGTGATTATTACCACAGTTAAAAAAGCGGAAGATACAGAGGATTTAATTGTTAGAATGTATGATACTGAAGGGAAAAGTTCACAGGTGAACCTCGAATCTTATTTTAATATGAATCAAATACAAAAAACAAATATTATTGAAGAATTCCCTGTTCCTGTTAAGCAAATGAACGTTCCTAAATACAGTATTGAAACCTTTAGTATATCTGTTAATAACTAAGCCTTATGCAAAACAAAAAAACATCTTATTATTTAATTGCCATCAGTTTTGTATCTACCATTGGAGGCTTTCTGTTCGGATATGATACTGCCATTATTGCAGGTTGTAATACATTTTTGGAAGCTCATTTTCAATTGACGCCTGCTATGTTGGGGTGGGTTGTATCTTCTGCTCTTCTGGGCACGATTTTGGGATGCATTATTTCAGGTTCAATTACAGATAAAATTGGTAGAAAAAAGGCATTGATTCTAGCAGCTATCATGTTGAGTTTTTCTGCTATAGGATCTATGCTACCACCTCAATTTCTTGGTCTGGAAGACAATACCTTTTGGATCCGATCAGATGCTGATATGGCTTTTCAGTTTTTAATTGTCATAAGAATGATTGGAGGTATAGGCGTTGGAATTACTTCAGTTGTAGCTCCAGTCTATATATCCGAATTGACTTTACCCAAAAATAGAGGAAAAATGGTTTCGCTTTATCAACTGTCTATCACTCTGGGAATTCTACTGGCTTTTTTAGTAGATTGGATCGTTTTAAATCAAGCTGGGGAACAAGCTGGAATTATTAGCACTGAAGCAACAGGATTTTGGAATTGGTTGTTTGTAGATGAACTATGGCGTGGTATGTTTGGTACCGAAATTCCAATAGCCTTACTATTTTTAGTATTACTGTTCTTTGTGCCTGAGAGTCCACGTTGGTTAGTGACACAAGGAAGAAACGAAGAAGCCATGATTACCATGATTAGAATAGATGGTGAAGAACATGCCAAACAACAAATGATTGAAATCAAAGAATTGGTAAAGACTGAAACAGGAGGTTTTAAAGAATTATTTCAACCCTTTTTAAGAATTCCGCTTTTGATTGGAATCTTACTTCCCATGTTTGCCCATTTAAGCGGTATCGCCGCAATTATGTATTTCGCTCCGAATATCATCAATGAGTCTATCGCCAGTGTTGAAAATGCCTTTTTAGGAGCTGTTCTGGTAGGGGTCGTAAATTCAGCATTTACCTTTGTCGCTATCATGAATATCGAAAAATTTGGAAGAAGAAAATTATTATTAGTGGGAGTAACTGGGGCTTTTTTATCACTTACTGGAGTTGGAATTCTCTTTGCGCTGGATTCCAATTTAGTCATCATCCCCTTACTGTTTTATGTTGCCAGTTTCGCATTTTCATTCGGGCCCATTGTATGGGTTATTATCAGCGAAATTTTTCCTACCAATATCAGAGGATTGGCTGTTTCAATAGGAAGCTTTTCATTGATGACAACCGGATTTTTCATCACATTAACAAATCCTATTTTGATCAAAACGATTATGCCATCTGGCACCTTCTTTTTGTACGCCATATTAACCCTACCAGCCATCTGGTTTATTTGGAAATTTGTACCTGAAACCAAAGGAAAAACCTTAGAAGAAATTGAAAAATTCTGGAGAAATAAAAAAACAAAATGAGCTTAATTGAATGTTTTAAAGTAAATAGAAATGGCTTTCACCCTTTTATGATATCTGATGGTTGGCAAGTTGCCCAATTAAATTATTCAGAAGAACAACATATTAATAATATCAACAAAGTAGATGTCCATTATCAAACAGATGAGGTTTTTATATTATTGGAGGGAAATGCAGTTTTAATTGCGGCAGTTTTTGATGGTGACAACCCCATTTTTGAGATAGAATTGATGAAAAAAAATACCACCTATAATATTCCTAAAAATAGGTGGCACAATATAGCCATGGAAAAAGGAAGCAAAGTGTTGATTGTTGAAAAATCAAACACTCATTTGGCGGATTTTGAGTATAAACATTTAAGTTCAAATTCGCTTTCTGAATTAAAAACTAAAGTTGAACAAATTATGAATTCTTAAAATAAAAATTATGACATTTTGGAAAAATGATAAAGAACTATTTTCAATAGCAAAAAAAGAATTATTTGTGGCACTTGTGGGTGATATACTGGACACAATGGGCCTGCAAAATCAATTCTTACCTCCAAATATTAAACCATTACAGCACGATTTTATAGTTATTGGAAGAGCAATGACTGTTGTAGAAGCTGACGTATCTGAAAAACAATCTAGCGAATCAAATGATCCCATATTAAAAAAACCTTTCGGAATCATGTTTGAAGCGCTAGATGATTTAAAAGAAGACGAGGTATATATTTGTTCAGGTTCCTCCCCAACCTATGCTTTATGGGGTGGTTTGATGAGTACTAGAGCAATAAAATTAAAATCCGCTGGTGCAGTATTACACGGTTGGTCCAGAGATACCAATGAAATTCTTAACCTAAACTTTCCAACTTTTTCCTTTGGAGGTTTTGCTCAGGATCAAGGTCCTCGAGGTAAAGTTTTGAACTATAGAGTCCCTATTGAAATTGAAGGGGTAAATATCAATCCTGGAGATATTATTTATGGAGATCGAGATGGCGTTTTAGTGGTTCCAAAATCAGTCGTAAATAAAGCTTTTACTGGAGCGATAGAAAAGGCTCGTGGGGAACAAATGGTTAAAAAGGCTTTGGAAGATGGTATGAGCACGGTTGATGCCTTTGATAAATTTGGAATTATGTAGGACTTCAAAAAAATATTTTATACGTATAATTACAATATATGACAAATATAGATTTAACAGGAAAAAAAGCCTTGGTGACAGGCGGATCACAAGGTATTGGAGCCGGCATATGCCGGGCATTGGCAGCCTGCGGCGCAGATGTTTTTATAAACTACAATACTAATAAAGAAAAAGCTGAAAAATTGGCTGAAGAAATCAGAAATGAATATGGAATAAATACTTCAATCGGCAAAGCCAATGTTGCGGATTCTACGGAAGTAAAAAATATGTTTATAGCTATGGACACCAACATTGGCAACATTGATATATTGATTAATAATGCTGGTACTGAAAGTGTTAGACACGTTCTTGATCTAGATGAAGCCGAATGGGATCGTGTACTAAATATCAACTTAAAAGGCCCTTTACTTTGCTCTCAACAAGCAGGTAGAAGAATGGAAAAAAATGGAAAAGGTGTTATCATCAATATTTCATCCATTCATGATACAGTGCCTAGAAAGGGGCTGATCCATTATTGTTCGGCTAAAGCCGGATTAAAAATGTTTTCAAAATGCCTATCACTGGAATTGGCTGAAAGCAATATTCGAGTGGTTTCAGTAGCACCCGGAGCCATAACCACCGAAATGAACCAGGAAGAGATTGCTAAATTTGGAGTTGAAAAATTCGAAAAATGGATTCCTCAAGGAAAAATTGGTCAGGTCTCTGATATTGCCCAATCGGTTGCTTTTCTAGCAAGTGATATGGCCTCCTATATACATGGGACTGATCTATATATTGATGGCGGCTATATGAACAATACTATTCAATATGATCCACGACCACCAAGAAAATCAAAATGAACAAACATTAATAAATGATTAAATTAAAAGGAATTACATGGAACCACCCCAGAGGTTATGAGCCTTTAAGGGTTGTTTCCGAGGAGTTTTCAAAGATACATCCTAATGTCAGAATCAATTGGAAGGTAAGGTCTTTAAAAGAATTTGGTGATATGCCCATAGTAGATTTGATTGAGAGATATGATATCATTAGTATTGATCATCCTTATATGGGACAGGCGT
>JAUXGV010000031.1 GCA_030621915.1 Flavobacteriaceae bacterium | reverse complement strand
GCATCTTGAAACATCTTGGTGAGGTCTTCGGCATTGGCAGGCCGAGGAGACAGTTTCGTCACTCGATGTTGTGGTAATGTGCCTGCTACCAAGTCAGGAATATTCTCGTTGGTATATCCAATGGCAGACAGGCCGTTTGGAATCTCCAGTTCTTTCATTAAAGTTACAATCTGGTTGGCTAAAATGGGACCCGCTTCTTGAATTGGATCTTTGACTTTAGAAATATCAGCACCCATCAGAGAAGCTCCTTGAAGATGCCGTTCGGGACAAGCCGATCCCGTAAAACGAAAAACTGCTGGAGCGTTAAGAATCACAGAAATACCGTGTGGTACTATGGGATGATCTAATTTTAGGCCAGCCGGTTGATAAGTCTTTACCATCCCAGAAACTGGATAAGACATACCATGACATAGGTGGACACCTGCATTGCCAAAACCCAATCCTGCCATACTGGAAGCAAGAATCATATTACTACGGGCTTCCTCATCATCTGGGTTCGTAAAGGCACGTACGATATATTTTGCTGTTAAATCTACAGCCTTCAATGCCCACATATCACTGATGGGGTTGTTACCCTGGTACGCAGGCCGATATATGGGGCGTTCGGGTCGTGGACGTTCATAAAACGGAAGTGCAGTATATGACTCTAGGGCATGACACAATATATCTAAACCGGATGCCGCAGCAATCACTGGAGGCATCGTTCTTGTATTGTCGGGATCAACCAATCCTAACATCGGTTTTAGATATCGATGAGCAATTCCGGATTTGGCTTTATGTTCTGTAAGATCCATAATAGCTACACCTGTTGTTTCACTACCCGTTCCCGCTGTAGTTGGAATGGCAATTAATGGTTTTACCGGACCAGGGACAGGTTTGCCCTGGCCAATTGGAGCATTGATATAAGCATAAAAATCATCTGGATAAGTTGCATAGAGATTGGCAGCTTTAGCGGTGTCTATTGTAGAACCTCCACCTACGGCTACATAGCCTTCATAGTTACCTGCTTGCGCTACTTCAATCGCATCTTTGATGGAAATATCATTTGGTTCTACACGCACACGATCAAAAACATCAAATTCGATTCCTTCAGAGTTAAGTGATTCAAAAACCGTTTGTGCCGGATGAAGATTTAGTATTTGAGCGTCAGTAAATACCAGTACTCGTTTGATGCCCATATCTGCGAGATCCATTCCTACCTCTTTGGTAACACCCGATCCAAACCGTATATTAGAGCTGGCCATTTGTACCGCATATTCTTTTTGCATAATTATTTGATTCTTAATTTTAATATGAAAAAATAACATTTCTGAATGAAACATTCTATATGGTTACTTTCCTTTCTTCTGATAAAACCTGATCAACTCAAACTTTACTCTACGCAAGATAGTGATTTTCAACAATTATGGAGCTGTTTCCCAATGTGATGCGTTTTGCAAAATATCCAATTAATTAATGGCAATGGAATTAAGAATTGGGACCACGAAAATATTTTCAAGAGGGGTATTCTAAATGTCCAATACCAGTTCCTTTCTAATACCACGCATATCCATCTCATAAACCAATCCTTTTATTGGTGGATTGCTATAGTACCAATTAACCCCATTGATAGCGGCAAACCCAATCGGTTTCAAAATGGTATTCTTGATTAATGTATGTAAAGGAATTACCGTATATATACTGATACTGGATAGTTCTTCCCAGCCTGACCCGAGACCTGAAAGACGTTGTTCCATTACTCTCATTACCACTTTGACTTTTTCCTCCAAAGCATCAATTTCAGTTTCACCAGGTCTAACGATAGCTGAGGGCGTTAAATTTGCTTGATCATCTAGGTCGCCAGCACCAGCAACGATAAACGATGGTAATGTACAGCCATCATTTACAGGAACAGTATATGAAAAGGCGTAAACAACGGGTTCATTTAACTCAATTTCAGCAGGCGATATATTTGTACGTGCTATTGGGTTTACTTCGTCTAAAAGCAACCCCATGTCTTTCAACATTTGTTGATATTCATTATTAAATTCCTTAAATCCATCAAAGCTTAGAGGCTCAGGTATCCTAAATTCCATACCACATAAGGCTTGAATTGGTCGACCCACACCTGTTAGGTATTGCTGAATTCGTATGAATATAGAGTTATTTACCGGGACAGGATGAAGTAGTCTAACACGTATTATTTCAAATCCAAACATAGCCACCACTCCACTGGAATATGGTGCGATGCCCGTTAAAAATCGGTAATTCCCCTTGGGATTGTCGTTCAAAGTCATATTATCTTGTTATTTTTTGTTCAATTCAATAGAAAAAAATGCAATTGAGCCTGTTTATTTCTAGATTAAAATTCTATTTTTAAACTTTGGTAAGATAATGCTTTTTTAAAGTAAAAAAATTTACTATTTGTTAAAGCAGCCAGCTGAAAATTTTTGGTTTATGTAAATAATACTGACTATTGCTCAATTTTATTGATTATGAAAAATTCGACACTTCATTTTTTAAAACCCTTTTTTATGTTATTGATTATATTCATGGTCAATACTCATTTTATGCTTGGACAATCCGACATCAAATTTGATATAGTACTTGAAGGAGGTAGGGTGATGGACCCCGAGACAAAACTTGATGCGGTACGAAATATAGGAATTAAAAATGGTCAAATCACCGAAATTTCAACAATTCCGCTGAAAGGGCTTAAAAATATTGATGTCTCCGGGCTTGTGGTAGCTCCAGGTTTTATAGACCTACATGTACATGGTAGAAGTAATAAAGAACAAGAATTTCAAGTTCATGATGGTGTAACTACTGCTTTAGAACTTGAATGGGGAATAGAATTTCTAAAACAATGGCATGAAACTAGAAAATCAAATGCTTTAATCAATTATGGCGCTAGTGTATGTTGGCCTTTTGAAAGATTTAAAGCCATAGAAAAACACAAAGATGGAGTAAATACACTTTTTCAGAATACTATTAAAGGAGAATCGGGTATTGAAAAACTTTTTGATATCATCAGACCATCCTACAACGAAGATTTAGGTTCTCAAGAAATGAACAGAATGTTGGCCAATATTCAAACTTCACTGGACGAAGGGGGAATTGGCATTGGAGTACCTATCGGATATTTGCCAAAATCAAATCCTGATGAAATGTTTCAGGTATACAAGTTGGCAGCTAAATTAAATGCTTTGGTGTTTTCACATGTCAGGGGGCCTAACATCATGTCAATTCAAGAGGTATTGGCAGATGCAATGCTTACGGGTGCTCCCTTACATATTGTTCATATTAACAGTATGTCATTGGGTAAAATTCAGTTGGCTCTTGAAATGGTTGATGCTGCATTTACCAAGGGATTTGACATTTCTACAGAGTTATATCCATATACAGCTGGTTCTACACTAATAAAAACTGCCGTGTTCAACGATGGCTGGCAGGAAAAATTAGGAATGAGTTATGGGGATTTACAATGGGTTGCTACAGGTGAAAGACTAACCGAAAAAACGTTTAATCATTACAGAAAAACGGGTGGGGCAGTAATTTTGCACATGATGAAACCAGAGTGGATCAAAGCAGGGATCGCTTTCCCAAATACTATTATTGCGTCAGATGGAATGCCATATGCACCTCTAGCACACCCTCGTACTGCGGGAACATTTGCCAGAGTATTGGGTAAATATGTAAGAGAAGAAAAGGTCATTGATCTACTTACAGCTATAGAAAAAATAACTTTGCTCCCGGCCAAAAGATTGGAAGGTATTGCACCAACGATGCGTTTTAAAGGGAGAATTCAAGTAGGGACTGATGCTGATATCACCATTTTTGATCCTGATCAAATAATTGACAAATCTACTTTCGAAAAAGGATTGGAATTTTCAGAAGGAATTGAGTTTGTCTTGGTAAATGGAATTATTGTTGTTAAAAATGGAAATACAGTTAAAAACGTTTTTCCCGGAGAACCCGTTTTTGGAAAATTTAAAAAGTAATCATCATGAGTGTTAGCTATTAATATGAACATGAGGAGTCAATCATGTTTGGAGGGTGTTATGAAAACGAAATATTATCTTATATGAAAAACTTCTTTGAAACTTTAGATAGATGGCTGGTTTAAAAATATATTGATAGACTATCAATTTTTTTTTATACTGGCATATTTTATTTAAACCTCAACGATTTCGAATACAATTCATATAATGCGAATGAGATATTTAGTTTTTTTAATCAACCATATTTTAGTACTTTTAGCCCCATTAAAAAAATAATCAATTAAACTAAAGAAATAGCAAGTATATGGAATTAATAGTAAATTTTTTACCGCTTTTTGGTGTTGTAGCTTTAATTTTCGTTTTTCTAAAAAGCGGATGGGTTTCGAAACAAGAAGTTGGTGATGAAAAAATGTCACGTATAGCTAAGAATATTGCAGACGGAGCCATGGCTTTTTTAAAGGCCGAATACAAGGTTTTAGCAATTTTTGTGGTAGCAGTAGCGGCCTTATTATATTTTAAAGGTGCTTCGGAAGAGGGTTCTAGCGGGATGGTAGCAATATCATTTATTGTAGGAGCTATTTGTTCTGCCTTAGCAGGATTTATCGGAATGAAAGTTGCAACCAAAGCAAATGTTAGAACTACACAAGCTGCTAGAAAGTCATTAGGAAGGGCATTAGAAGTTGCTTTTGCAGGAGGAGCTGTAATGGGCTTGGGTGTTGTAGGTTTAGGTATCTTAGGATTAAGTGGATTATTTATGTTGTATCAAGGAATGTGGCCTGGAGCAGAAAATCTATCGATGGTATTAAATGTGCTTTCAGGATTTTCATTGGGAGCTTCATCTATAGCCTTATTTGCCCGTGTTGGTGGAGGTATTTACACCAAAGCTGCTGATGTAGGAGCTGATTTGGTTGGTAAAGTTGAAGCCGGTATTCCAGAAGATCATCCGTTAAATCCTGCAACTATTGCTGATAACGTAGGTGATAATGTTGGAGATGTTGCCGGTATGGGTGCCGATTTATTCGAATCCTATGTAGGTTCTATAATAGGAACTATGGTATTAGGCGCTTTTATTTTAACACCTGATTTTGATGGTTTAGGTGCTGTGTACTTGCCTTTAGTTCTTGGGGCAGTAGGTATAATAATGTCTATTCTAGGAACATTTTTTGTAAAAGTAAAAGATGGTGGAAACCCTCAAACAGCATTAAATATAGGAGAATTTGGTTCTGCTGGTTTAATGGTTGTAGCGTCTTATTTTATTATCAATGCTCTGATTCCTGAATCTGTTGAAGGTTTGCCTTTTGGAGCTTGGGGTGTTTTTATGGCTACCATTGCTGGCTTAGTTGCCGGTTTGGGTGTTGGTAAAATAACGGAATATTATACAGCTACGGGTAAAAAACCTGTAATGTCAATTGTTAAACAATCTGAAACAGGAGCGGCTACAAATATTATTGCTGGTTTGGGTGTTGGTATGATGTCAACAATGATCCCTATTCTTTTAATTGCAACGGCAATTATGGTATCGCATCATTATGCAGGTTTATATGGTATTGCAATTGCAGCGGTAGGAATGTTAGCCAATACAGGTATTCAATTAGCAGTTGATGCATACGGGCCAATCTGTGATAATGCAGGGGGTATTGCTGAAATGGCGGAATTACCTAGCGAGGTTCGTGAACGTACCGATAAATTAGATGCTGTTGGGAATACAACGGCTGCAGTAGGTAAAGGCTTTGCAATTGCATCTGCTGCTTTGACAGCATTGGCATTGTTTGCTGCTTTCATGAAGACTGCTGGTGTAACAGCAATTGATGTTTCTCAGCCTAAAATTATGGCTGGATTATTAGTTGGTGGCATGTTGCCATTTGTATTTTCGGCTTTGTCAATGAATGCAGTGGGAAGAGCTGCTATGGCCATGATTGAAGAAGTTCGTCGTCAGTTTAGAGAAATTCCAAAATTAAAAGCTGCCTTAGCAGTAATGAGAAAATACGATTCTGATATGTCCAAAGCTTCTGTAGAAGACAGAAAAATATTTGATACGGCTGATGGTGTTGCAGATTATGGAAAATGTATTGATATTTCTACAAAAGCATCAATTAAAGAAATGGTATTGCCGGGGTTATTGGCAATTGTTGTTCCTGTTGCTGTCGGTTTTATAGGTGGTGCAGAAATGTTAGGAGGGCTTCTTGCGGGTGTTACAACTTGTGGTGTATTGATGGCTATATTCCAATCAAATGCAGGAGGTGCATGGGATAATGCTAAGAAAACAATTGAAGAAGAAGGACGTAAAGGCACAGAGGCTCACAAAGCATCTGTGGTTGGCGATACTGTTGGTGATCCTTTTAAGGATACTTCAGGACCTTCATTGAACATTTTGTTAAAATTAATGTCGGTTGTTGCCTTGGTAATTGCACCAAGTATTGCGATAATTGATAGTGATTCGGCTATGATGCACGAAACTTCAGTTGAATTGCATGAGAATATTGTGAAAAATGAAGAAGTGAAAAAGATGGTAAAAATAAAAGTGGATGAAGATGGCAATAAAAAAGCGACAGTTACTACGACAACAACTGTGAATGGTGAAGAAAAAGTTGAAACTGAAACTTTGGAAGGTGAGGATGTTGAAAAACTTATTGAAAAACATGAAGAAAATTAGGAACTAATATTTCTGTTAAAATTTGAAACTCCCATTTTTTTTGGGAGTTTTTTTATGTCTAAATTTCAGTTTTATTTCAATTTGTCGAATCTTATTTGAAAAAGTTTATCTTTGAATATTCAATAAATAATAATGCCAAGAACTGCCATTTTTTTCTTTTTTATTTCCTCTTTAATCCTTGCACAAAATGACAGTATTATTGTTGATGATCGATATTTGGAGGATCAGTTTTACGCTAATTTCACATATATCGGATTAATGAATACACCTCCACAGATTTCTAAAACAGGTTTTTCATATGGTATTGGATTAGGGTTTATCAAAGATTTACCGGTTAATGAAAGGCGAAATTTTGGCTTTGGAATTGGTGCTGGATATGGATTTGGCACTTATTATTTTAATGTTAAAGAAGATTTTGAAACCCCATCCGAAATAAACTCAACGGAACTGAAAAGTAATAAGGTATCTATGCATACAGTAGAATTTCCGGTGGAATTGAGGTTCAGAACATCTTCAAGTACAAAATATAAATTCTGGAGAATTTATCCTGGAATTAAATTTGCCTATGTTTTTTCACTAAATACTAATTTAAAACAGAGAGAAGATTTTTTGGTTGAAGACGTTGTTGAAATTGACAAATTTTTATACGGACTTACCTTATCAGGAGGGTTCAACAAATGGAATTTACACGTTTATTATGGTTTGAATAATTTGTTCAGTGAGTCTAAGAATAATTCTTATGAAATCAACATTCATGAAATCCGATTGGGTTTAATTTTTTATATACTATGATAAAATTGAAAACTAATAAATTGTGTAATCATACCCATTAAAAAGCCTATATAAATTTCATTGGGCTGATGTGCATTTAATTTCAACCTGGAAACAGCTATAATTCCTGATAAAACGAATAAAAAGGCAATGATTATATTAAAATTTAATTGATATTCATAACTCATAATAATTACAAAACCCAATATCCCTCCAATACCTAAGGTATGTAAACTTGTTTTAATTTTTGTATAAAACAATAAATAAGTGGCACTTAGTGCAAGAGAAATTCCAAAAAAAGAATAGGCCAACAATTGAACTATTTCAATATTTAAAAGTAAAAGGCCAACCATAAAAGAAAGTATGATAAAAAATAAGATTGGAAATTTTCTTTCTTCAATGGATTCTAATTGATAGGATTCGATTAAGTTCAATTTTTTTAATAATACCAATAAAAAAACAGGTAGGATATAGGTACTAATAAAAATGATTAGTAATAGAACATATTCCTGTTTTTTAACAATATGTTTAGGTGTTAAAAGTAAATAGATAAAACTTCCTATAAAAGAAAATAAAAGGGGATGAAAAACATAAGAAATTAATTTATAGAAACGCATCATTTAGAGTATTGTTTTTCTTAATCTTGCAACAGGAATGTCCAATTGTTCTCTATATTTTGCTACGGTTCTTCGGGCAATTAAATAACCTTTTTCTTTTAATAAAACAGATAATTTTTCATCTGTAACAGGCTTCTGTTTATTTTCGTTTTTTACAACATTTTGTAAAATTCGTTTTATTTCATGCGTCGAAATATCCTCGCCTTTATCATTTTTCATGGATTCTGAGAAAAATTCTTTGATCAATTTGGTGCCGTAGGGTGTATCAACATATTTACTATTTGCCACCCGAGAAATTGTAGAAACATCCATATTTATTTTACCGGCAATATCCTTTAAAACCATGGGGTTTAATCTCCTTACATCACCCGTCAGGAAATATTCTTCCTGATAATGCATTATGGCAGACATTGTCAACATTAACGTTTGTTGACGTTGTTTAATAGCGTCAATAAACCATTTGGCAGCATCCAATTTCTGTTTGATAAACAAGACAGCATCTTTTTGAGATTTGGATTTGTCTTTCGACTCAGAATACCCTTTTAACATATTATCATATTCTCTGGATATATGTAAATCAGGAGCATTTCTTGCATTTAAACTCAACTCAAGAACACCTTCACTAATTTTTATAGTAAAATCAGGAACAATTTGTTCAACTGCCGTTAAATTACCTGAAAATGAACCGCCAGGTTTAGGGTTCAATTTTTCAATCTCTTTGATGGCATCTTTCAACTGTTCCTTGCTAATGTTAAATTTATTCAATAATTTGTCATAATGTTTTTTAGCAAAAAAATCGAATGAGTTTTCTAAAATATCAATCGCCAAATTTCTCTCCTTACTTTCTTTTTTTCTATTAAGTTGTAATAATAAACACTCTTTTAATGATTGTGCACCCACTCCTGAAGGGTCTAATTTTTGAACAATATTTAGTATTTTCCCTACCTCTTCCTTGGTGGTAAAAAGATTTTCTGAAAAAGCCAGGTCATCAACAATATCTTCTAAATTACGTCGAATATAACCATTGTCGTCAATACATCCCACGATAAATTCTGCAATTTGAGCCTCTTGATCATTTAATCTGTAAGTGTTAAGCTGATTGATTAAATGTTGATTAAATGTTATTCCTCCAGAATATGGAATGCGTGTGTCCTCATCATCAGCACTATAATTGTTGGCTTGTAATTTATAATTGGGAATATCATCATCACTTAAATATTCGTCAATGTTGACTTCAGTTTCAATAGATTCGGTACCCGTGTCATCAAATTCATCCTGATTCGAAAAATCGTCTTCATTTTCCTTGCCATGTTCCAATGCAGGATTTTCATCAATCTCCTGTGCTAGTTTTTGTTCAAATGCTTGTGTAGGCAACTGAATCAACTTCATCAACTGAATTTGAAGAGGAGATAATTTTTGTTGTAATTTTTGTTGAAACCCTTGTTTAAGCATGATAACAATATCCTAATTTAAAATTACAAAACGAAAAATTATTGAAAATATTTAAAAATAACATTAACGAATTTCGATAAAATAAAGAACTTCTTGAAACCAACTATCCTCGAGGTAGAGCCATCGAGGAATTCTTCTCGATTAAAATTCAGCATTTTCGGGAGTTCTTGGAAATGGAATTACATCTCGAATATTTCCCATACCCGTTGTAAATTGAACCAATCTTTCAAATCCTAAGCCAAAGCCAGAATGGACAGCAGTTCCAAACTTTCTTGTATCCAAATACCACCACAATTCTTTTTCATCTATTTCGAGTGCTTTGATTTTTTCTTTTAAAACATCCAATCTTTCTTCTCTTTGACTACCTCCAACAATTTCACCAATTCCCGGAAACAGAACGTCCATGGCTCTTACAGTTTTCCCATCATCATTTAATCTCATATAAAAGGCCTTAATGCTTGCCGGGTAATCGAATAAAATTACAGGACATTTAAAGTGTTTCTCTACCAAAAATCGTTCGTGTTCACTTTGTAAATCCACTCCCCATTCGTTTATTGGGTATTTAAATTTCTTTTTCTTATTGGGCTTGGAATTTCTTAAAATGTCAAATGCTTCTGTATAGGTTACTCTTTTGAAATTATTTTCAATGACGAATTGTAATTTTTCAAGAAGACTCATTTCACTTCTTTGTATAGCGGGTTTGCTTTTTTCCTCTTGAGTCAAACGCTGATCCAGAAAAGCTATATCGTCATGGCAATGAGTCATTACATAGGATAATATATTTTTAATAAAGTCTTCACTCAAATCCATATTCGCATCCAAATCATTAAATGCAACTTCAGGCTCAATCATCCAAAATTCAGCCAAATGTCGGGAAGTGTTTGAGTTTTCCGCTCTAAAAGTGGGCCCAAAAGTATAAACTTTACCTAATGACATTGCATAAGTCTCGGCTTCCAATTGACCAGACACCGTTAGATTCGTTTCTTTGCTAAAGAAATCCTGAGTATAATCAATTTCTCCGTTTTCATTCAAAGGAATGTTTTTTGGGTTCAAAGTTGAAACTCTGAACATTTCTCCAGCTCCCTCAGCATCAGATCCTGTAATTATTGGCGCATGGAAATTATAAAACCCGTTTTCGGTAAAATATTTATGAACGGCAAATGACAAGGTTGAACGAACTCGCATAATAGCACCAAATGTATTGGTACGGATTCTTAAGTGGGCGTTTTCGCGTAAAAATTCGAAACTATGCTTTTTAGGCTGAATAGGATATTCATCGGGATTTGATTCTCCTAATATTTCAATTTTAGATACATTAATTTCAACGGTCTGACCTTTTCCTTGACTTTCGGTTAATGTTCCTACAATCGAAACTGCTGCACCTGTATTAATTTTTTTTAAAACACTTTCAGAGGTGTTTTCAAAATCAATTACGCATTGTATATTTTTAATGGTAGAACCATCATTAAGGGCAATAAATCTATTGCTTCTAAAGGTTCTTACCCATCCTTTAATATTTATTTCTTGTAAAAAATTTTCTGATTGTAATAATTCAGCTACAGTATATCTTTGCATTCTAAAAATTTATTTGCAAAGATAATCATTGTAATGAGATAGTATATTTATGCATTGGAATTATTTTAATATACCCAATAAATATTCCCCATAACCACTTTTTAATAATGGTTTTGCTATTTCTTTAAGTTGTTCGGCATCAATAAACCCTTTATGGTAAGCAATTTCTTCAATACAACCTATTTTTAACCCCTGACGATTTTCAATTACTTGAACGAATTGTTGCGCTTGAATGAGTGAATCAAAAGTTCCGGTATCCAACCAGGCAGTTCCCCGCCCGATCACACCAACTTTCAATTTACCTTTTTCTAAATATGATTTATTAATATCTGTTATTTCGTATTCACCTCGAGCTGATGGTTTAATGTTTTTTGCAATTTCAACAACTTCATTATCGTAAAAATATATTCCGGGCACTGCAAAATTAGATTTTGGATTTTCCGGTTTTTCTTCTATGGAAATTGCATTTCTTTTTTCATCAAATTCTATGACCCCATATCGCTCAGGGTCTTTTACGTGGTATGCAAATACAATCCCTCCTTCAGGATTAGTTGCTTCATTTAAACGACTCTCGAAGTCAGAACCATAAAATATATTATCTCCTAAAATTAAGGCAACATCATCACTTCCTATGAATTTCTCACCAATGATAAAGGCTTGGGCCAACCCGTTTGGAATTTCCTGAACCGCATACTCAAAATTACAACCCAATCGTTTTCCATCTCCTAATAATCGTTCAAACAGGGGTAAGTCATTTGGAGTTGAAATAATTAATATATCCTTGATTCCAGCAAGCATTAAAACTGATAAAGGATAATAAATCATTGGTTTATCATAAATGGGCATTAACTGTTTGCTTATAGCTAGGGTTATGGGGTGTAATCTAGTACCGCTACCTCCAGCGAGAATAATTCCTTTCATAGGGTTAATTTTTATTTGTTTTCTTCTTTAGGGATAATTCTAATTGCGGGCTTTTTCAAAGTTTTTTTATTGGCAATTTTCGATTCTAAAGATAACAATAAAGAGGGTAATAAAAGCAAATTAGAAACCATGGCGAAAAGTAAGGTAACAGAAACCAAGCCACCCAAAGCTTTAGTGCCTCCAAAACTGGAAACCGTAAATACTAAAAAACCAAAGAATAAAACAATCGACGTATAAAACATGCTTACGCCTGTTTCTCGTAAAGCCGCATAAACTGATTTTCTCACATTCCACTTATGTGCAAGTAATTCCTGCCTGTATTTTGCTAAAAAGTGGATAGTATCATCAACCGAAATACCAAAAGCTATGCTAAATACAAGTATTGTTGAAGGCTTTATTGGAACACCTAAATATCCCATTAATCCCGCTGTGATCAGTAATGGTAAAATGTTTGGAACCAATGATATGATGATCATTTTGTACGATCGAAACATCCAGGCCATAAATAGAGAAATTAAGAAAATTGCAAGTGAAAGAGAGATTACAAGGTTATTTACTAAATAACTTGTGCCCTTTAAAAATGTTAAAGCTTTACCTGTTAATGTTACATTAAAGTTCTTTTCGGGAAATTCTTTGTCAATTTTATTCTGTAAACGTTCCTCTATTTGCTCCATTTTATCAGTGCCAATATCTTTCATGAATGTAGTAATTCGTGCATATTGACCTGTAGAATCAACAAAATTATCGAGTAAATTTGATTGGCTATCAGAGTTTTTGGTATAGGAAAGAATGAAATTTTTTTCTTGTTCAGTAGGAAGTTGATAATATTTCGGGTTCCCGTTATAAAAAGCTTGCTTAGAATATTTAACCAAACTTAAAATAGAAATTGGTTTTGAGAGTTCATCAATTTGATCAATTTCTTCCTCAAGTTTATCCATTTTTTTTAATGTGGATAATTTCATTACACCATTTTTCTTTTTGGTATCAATGAGAACTTCCAAGGGCATAATTCCGCCAAACTCGTTTTCAAAAAATACAATGTCCTCACTAAACTTTTTACCTTTTGGAATATCTTCGATTAAACTACCAGAAACACGAATCATATAAACTCCAACAATGCTAATAATTATAATTGTTACAGTTGAAATATAAATTGAAATTCTATGGTGTCTAACCATTCTTTCCATCCAATTTATGATGGCATCGATCCATTTTCTTTCCAGATGTTCCAAATGCTTAATTTTTGGCTTATTCATAAAGCTGTACATGATTGGAATAATTAATAGGGAAAGAATAAAAATGGTCATTATATTGATGGAAGCAATGATACCAAACTCTCGTAAAAGTTGACTATTAATAAATATAAAGGTAGCAAAACCAGATGCAGTTGTAAGATTCGTCATTAAGGTAGCATTACCTATTTTCGAAATTACACGTTGCAAGGATTTAGCCTGATTCCCATGATTTTTTACTTCCTGTTGGTATTTATTGATTAAAAAAATGGCATTCGGAACTCCAATTACAATTGTTAAGGGAGGAATTAAAGCCATTAAAACCGTAATCTCATATTGAAACCAGCCTATAAATCCTAATGCCCAAACCACACCAATACTTACCACTGAAATAGTAATATATGTTGCTCGGAAAGAGCGGAAAAATAAAAAAAAGATTAATGAAGTTACCAATAATGCGAGACCAACAAAGATTCCTATTTCATCAATAATATTCTTGGCATTCATAGTTCTGATAAAGGGCATACCAGAAACTCTTACATCCAAACCTGTTTCTTTTTCAAACTGTTCTATGGCTGGATTTAAATTGTCAAATACAAAGAACTCGCGTTGTTTGGTGTTTAATATTTTTTTATCGACATAAATGGCGGTTCTTAGGGTGCCCGTTTTTTTATTAAAGAGAAAATTATCAAAAAAAGGCAGGTTTTTAAAAAGTTCGTTTTTAATTTTTAAGACCTCATCGTCCGTTGTTGGATTTTTACTATAGAGTGGCTCAAGAATAAATTTTTTGTTTTCAACATCTTTTTTGAGCTTCTGAATATCGCCAATTGAAGCGGAAAAATCTACTTCAGCAAAAGAACCAATTTTTTTTGAGAGGTCATTCCAACTATTAAAATTATCAACTTTGAATACATTTGGGTCCTGGATGGCTAAAATTATTATATTTCCTTCGTCGCCAAAAATGTGTAAAAATTGATTGTATTTTAAATTTTCTTCGTGATCCTCCGGTAATAGATTTGCCTCAGTTCGCGAGAATTGAATATTTTCAATTTTAGATCCTAGAAAAATAGTGATAGCGGTTAAAATCAACAAAATTAAAATTCGCTGTTTTAATATAAATCGGGATACAACTCGCCAAAAATCCATTAGAAAAAATAATATCAGGTGACCGGAGTCATTTATAAAATTTAATTATTTGAAAGGAATTTTTAAAAAATCATCTAGACTTTCATGATCTCTATTTCTTTAACATCATATAAATCATCAATTTTTTTGATAAATTTATCTGTTAAATCTTGGACATCCAATTCTGAATTTTTTAACAAATCTTCAGAAATATCAAGTTTTTTGAGTTCATTATTTGCATCTTTTCTATCATTTCTTATGCTAATTTTAGCATGTTCCCCTTCATTTTTTGCCGATTTGGCCAAATCTTTTCTTCTTTCTTCTGTTAAAATGGGAACATTAATTATGACGCTTTCTCCATTATTCATGGGATTAAATCCCAAATTTGCCAGTTGAATTCCTTTTTCAATTTCAGGAATTAAGGACTTTTCCCATGGCTGAACTGTTATTGTATGTGCATCAAGCGTATTAACATTTGCAACTTGACTTAAAGGAGTATTTGATCCGTAATAATCTACCATAACACTCCTCAACATGGATGGAGATGCTTTTCCTGCTCTAATATTCGAAAATTCTTTCACAAGATGCGAAATTGCGGTTTCCATTTGTTCTTTAACGGTTTCTAATATAAAGTCAATTTCTTCTTTCATAATAAATAAATTTAATTTATAACCATCAGATTAAAGTTTTTATCCATTTACAAGGGTTCCTACTTTTTCACCTGAAACAACTTTAACTAAATTACCTTCTTTATTCATATCAAATACAATAATAGGTAAGTTATTTTCTTCACTGAGTGTAAAGGCGGTCATATCCATAACCTTAAGACCTTTGTTCATTACATCTTTAAAAGTAATGTTTTCAAATTTAATGGCATCCTTATTCTTTTCAGGATCTGATGTGTAAATTCCGTCAACCCTAGTTCCTTTTAAAATTACATCGGCATTAATTTCAATGGCTCTAAGAACAGCGGCTGTGTCTGTAGTGAAATAAGGATTACCAGTTCCTCCCCCAAAAATTACAACCCTGCCTTTTTCTAAGTGTCTTACCGCACGTCTTTTGATAAAAGGTTCAGCAATTTGTTTCATTTCTATGGAAGTTAAAAGTCTGGTTTGAAGTTCTGCCTCTTCCAAAGCACTTTGCAAAGCAAGTCCATTAATAACAGTTGCCAGCATTCCCATATAATCTCCTTGAACTCTATCCATTCCATTCGTTGCTCCTGCCAATCCCCGAAAAATATTGCCACCACCAATAACGATGGCAACTTCAATATCTTGATCAATGAGTTTTTTTATTTCTTTTGCATAATCTGCCAACCGTTTTGGGTCAATACCATATTGACGATCACCCATTAATGCTTCACCACTTAATTTTAATAGAATTCTATTGTATTTCATCTGTAAATTAAAAAGTTTGTCAAATATACTAATTAGAACTTACGTTTGCATATATTTCATTTGAGAAAAAATAAAAAAATCTCCATAGTAGGACATCAGTCCAGAAAATGAAGATTTCTGTTAATTTAAGATATAAAAAAGTAATCTAGTAGAAATGGTATCTTTGAAAAATTCTTAATTATTAAAAAGTAATGCTGTTAATATCAACATCTAATTTTAATTTATAATGAATTAAACTTTATTAGAAATGGTACCTTTTAAAAGCTTCTAAGGCAGCATAATCTGACAGGCCAAGCGCATGATATCGTTTGGCTGTTTCGGTATTTCTCTCTTCGGCTCTTACCCAGAATTCCCGAGTATCATTTCCTTGGAACATTACACCATCTTTTTGCGATTGATGGTAAAAGATTGCTTTTCGTTTTTTCAAAACCTGATCAGGGCTCATAGGAACCGCCATTTCAATTTGGTGAATGTCCCATTCATGCCATGCTCCTCTATATAACCACACCCAACAATCATTCATATAGTCATGATGTTTTAAATTTTCAAGTGCCGCAAAAATTGCATCCAGACAAACTTTATGAGTTCCATGAGGATCGGCTAAATCACCGGCAGCAAATATTTGATGAGGTTTAATATGTGCAATTAAACTAGCAACAATGTCTATATCTTCTTGACCAATTGCGTTCTTTTTTACGGTTCCCGTTTCATAAAACGGCATATTTAAAAAGTGAATGTTTTCATCAGGCACGCCAACAAAACGTGTGGCTGCTAAAGATTCTCTTTTTCGAATCAAGCCTTTTAATTTTCTGACATCTATATGATCTTCAATATCTTCTTTTTTGGAATTGATATTATCAATGATGGCATCAATATTTGGATCATTTGAATTGATATCCTTCAATACCTCGGCAAATTTTAATGCCTCATGATCTGACACTGCAATGTTACCTGAAGTTTGATAGGCCACATGAACTTCATGGCCTTGTTCAACCAACCTGTCAAAGGTTCCTCCCATAGATATCACATCATCATCTGGATGAGGACTGAAAATAATTACCTTTTTTTTGTTAGGTTCGGCTCTTTCAGGGCGGGAAGTATCATCAGCATTCGGTTTTCCACCCGGCCAACCCGTAATTGTATGCTGTAATTTATTAAACATTTTAATGTTTAAGTCATATGCTGACCCTTCCTGTGCCAACAAATTAGACATACCATTATTATTATAATCTTTATCTGTTAATTTTAAAATTGACGTATTGGTCAATTGGCATAGCCATACGATTGCTTTGCTTGCTAATTCTTCCGTCCAAATGCATGGACCAACCAACCAAGGTGTTTTAATTCTGGTTAATTCATGAGAAGCCTCATCATTTATTAGAAAAGTGGTATTGCTATGATCTTGTAAATAAGTAGCAGGAACTTCTGAATTGACTTCTCCCTCAATGGTTTCTTTAATAACAGAAGCTTTATTATGTCCCCACGCCAATAGAACAATTCGTTTGGCTTTTTTAACTGTACCAATACCCATTGTAATTGCTTTTTTTGGTACATTATCGATTCCTAAAAATGAAGGGGCAGCATCAACTCGGGTAATATGATCTAAGGTGATGCTTCTGGTTCCTGAATTATAATGGGAACCTGGTTCATTAAATCCAATATGACCTGTTCTACCGATTCCTAATAACTGAAAATCCAAACCTCCATAATCTTTAATTTTTAGGTCATAATCAATGCAGTATTGATGAAGTTCTTCCTGAGTTACCGTTCCGCTCGGGATATTAATGTTTTCAGGATTAATATCTATATGATTAAATAAATGCTGGTGCATAAAATAATAATAGCTATGTACGCTATTAATTTCCATTGGATAATATTCATCCAAATTAAATGTTACCACATTTGAAAAACTTAATCCTTCTTCCCTATGCATACGAACCAATTCTTCATAAACTTTAATAGGAGAAGATCCTGTAGCCAAACCCAGAATACATAATTTGTTTTGGGCTTGTTTGGATTTAATGAGGTCTGCAATTTCTTCTGCAACGCAAATTGATCCTTCGTTTGAGTTAGAAACTATTACATTATGTATTTTTTCAAATCGGGTATCCTCAAATTGCCCTGCTGGCTTGTACTTTATACTTGTAGCAATCATAAATTTTAATTTCAGATGTTGTATTTATTAACTTTAAAAATGAAAACGAATTCTCAATTTTTATATATTTCTCGACATTTAATATTTGCCTTTTTAACTTCTTCCTAACCATATTGAATCCAGGAATCTCCTTTGATTTCAATAGTAAATGGAAAACGATGTTCCCTTATATTTTTACTTTTTATATAATTTAGGACTTCCACATATTTATCTCCATTTAATTTATTTGTTTTGGATTATAAGGAGTTTTTCGCTCCATATAACTAATTAAAATGAAAGATAAAATAATTAAATTAATAGGTTTATACATGTATTTATTGATTCAATAGTCGTAAAGGTATATATATTCACATATTTTGAATAATAAAATCTATGAATAACCCCAATGAAACAATGAAAAGCAGTTTTCTTATCATAAGGGAGAACCGATTTTAGTAATGGATTAATTGAGGCTAAAAATTTTGATTTGATAAAAAAAACATATAATTTCCGCATTTATTAATCTATAAATTTACTTTTATAAAGCAGCATTTTTATGACTAAATGGCTGGAAAATTCAAATAGATCAATCCCGAGAAGATATCATATTTTATTTTGGGTGGTATATTTTATTTTTAATGTTATAAGATGGGGTAGTTATTATAATGATTATTGGTATTCGCTAAAATCAAATTTGGTCACCTTTCCTATGGCTATGATTTTGGTCTATATAAATATATATATTCTGGTTCCTAAATTCATTGTAACGAAAAAATTCAAAAGTTATATCTTTTACTTTATTATAGTTTTATGTGTTTTTTATGTAGTTAGAACAGAACTTATTTATTCTTTAATAAATGAAAATGTTTGGCCTGAATCTGAAACACCTCAAAAGGCCTATTCATTCAACCATATTGTAGTGGTTTTTTTAATTGGAATTTATGAAGTTGGCCTTGTAACAACTATAAAATTGACTGCAGACTGGATTGCCGAAAGGAAAAGATCGGAGCAATTGCAAGAGATACAACTAAGAACAGAATTGGATTTTTTAAAATCTCAAATTCAACCGCATTTCTTTTTTAATACTTTGAATAATTTATATGCATTGACTTTAGAAAAATCAGATGTGGCTCCTAGTGTGGTGTTGAAACTGTCCGACATCATGCAACATATTTTATATGATGCCAGCGAACCAATAATTAGATTGTATGATGTGCTGAATTATATTCAAAGTTATATCGACTTAGAGCGATTAAGATATGGAGATAGAATGGAGTCAAATACTGAAATAATTGGTGAAATTGAAGATGTAATGGTACCGCCACTACTTTTTTTACCTTTTATTGAAAATTGTTTTAAACATGGAGTTAAGGAAAACGATAAGATTGAGGTTGATATAAGTTTTGAGAATGTTAATAATAAAATGCTTATTTTTAAGGTAGAAAACCCCTTTGATAAACCGGTTCAAAAGACAGTAAAACATGGAATTGGAATTGAAAATGTAAAAAGAAGACTGGAACTATTATTTAAAAACGAATATTATTTGAAAACATCTATAAATGATAAGAAGTATTGCGTAGAACTCAAAATTCCTATTCAATGAAAATTAAATGCATAATTATTGATGATGAGCCTTTGGCTGTAAAAGTGATTAAAAATTATTTGGAAGAAATTCAAAATATTGATCTGATTGAGGTTTTTAACAATCCAATTCAAGCCATAGCAAGTATAGAGAAAGGAGATGTAGATCTTATTTTTTTAGACATTAATATGCCTAAAATGAATGGATTAGAATTTTTGCGTTCCCTTTCAAATAGACCGCATACTATCATAACAACAGCTTATAGAGAATTTGCGGTTGAAAGTTTTGATTTGGATGTAATAGACTATTTGGTAAAGCCTATTCCGTTTGGAAGATTTCTAAAAGCAACTAATAAAATAACCAATAGAATCAATCTTGAAAAGGGAAAAACTGTTGAAACTTCAGTTCCTGAAGAGCCTTTTATTTTTTTAAAGGTAGATAAAAAACTAATGAAAATTAAGCTTAATGATATATTATATATTGAAAGTTTGAAAGATTATATCAAGGTAATAACGGTTCTAGGAGATTATTTGGTTCATAAATCCATGACCAGTATTTCAGAAGAATTGTCGGATGATAATTTTATCCGAATTCATCGTTCCTTTACAATTGCTATTAATAAAATATCGTTTGTTGAAGGAAACTCGGTTGAAATAGCCAATAGAAGAATACCTATAGGTAGAAATTATATTCAATTGGCCAAGCAAAAAATTTTAAATATAAAAAATCAAACAGAATAAAATATATTTTACCGGACCTATGTTTGTGCCTTCAAAATGATTGTTCATCTATTAAGTTGTGTCGATCATAGAAAATAATTTATTGAACCTATATTAAACTGTACTTTAGAAAAAAATAATCATTGTAAATTCAATCATATGTCAAATTCAAAAAACAATAATTTAGTTCCAATTGCGATTATAGCAGGATTATTCGCTGTTTTCGGTTTTGTAACCTGGATTAATGGAGCTTTAATTCCTTATATGGGTACCATTAATGAATTAACGGATGCTCAGGCTTATCTGGTAGCTTCAGCTTCCTATATTTCATTTGTAGTCATGGCTTTGCCTGCCTCGTCAATTATAAATAAGGTAGGGTACAGAAAGGGAATGTCAATTGGATTAATCGTTATGGCCATTGGTGCAGTTATATTTATTCCCGTAGCAAGTTCAAGAATTTATTGGGCTTCTCTAATAGCCATATTTATTCAAGGTGCTGGAATGACCATCTGTCAAACCGCAGCCAATCCATATATCACTATTTTAGGACCTATTGAAAGTGCAGCCAAAAGAATTGCAATTATGGGTATTGCTAATAAGGCAGTTGGAGCTTTAGGATCCTTAATTTTTGGTGCTCTATTATTAGCGGGTATAGATGATGTTCAAGAAAAACTTAGCGTTGTTTCCGATGAAGAAAAAGGAATTCTTTTAGATAGTATGGCAGAGAATGTAATTATGCCCTACATCGTAATGGCAATTGTATTATTTATTTTTGGTTTATTGATAAGAAAAGCCCCTTTACCACATGTGGAGGCAGAACCCATCAAAGAGTCAAAAGATGGAGGAACTGCAAGAACCAGTATTTTCCAATTTCCACATTTATGGTTAGGTGTGTTAGCATTATTTTTATATGTAGGAGCCGAGGTTGTAGCCGGAGATACTATTATAAAGTATGGCTTGTCATTGGGAATTTCAGGCGAAGATGCCAAATTCTTTACATCATTTACCTTGATGGCTATGGTAGGTATGTATGCTTTAGGGATTGTTTTGATACCTAAGTATTTAAAACAGGATATGGCCTTAAAAATAAGTGCTATTTTGGGAATTGTTTTCACTGCCTGTATAATTTTTACAACAGGGTACACTTCCGTATTGTTTGTAGCAGCATTGGGAATTGCAAATGCACTGGTTTGGCCAGCAGTTTGGCCATTGACGTTAAAGGGATTGGGAAAATTTACCAAAACAGCTTCGGCATTATTGATCATGGCAATTTCAGGTGGAGCGATTATTACACCCTTATACGGACAGTTTGTAGATAGTAAAAAAGCGGCATTGATTGCACAAGGAATTGATGAGGCAACTGCTTTGGCAGAGGCTTCCACCTCCAGTTATTGGATCTTATTTCCATGCTATATTTTCATTCTATATTATGCAATTTCAGGCCATAAGGTAGGGATGAAAGAATAATTCAATAATTTTTATGGCAGCTAAAAGACTAATGGCTCTCGATGTATTAAGAGGGCTTACAATTGCTTTGATGATTTTAGTGAATACGCCCGGAAGCTGGACCTATGTTTACGCACCATTTCGTCATGCTCCATGGGATGGCGCTACCCCAACAGACCTGGTATTCCCATTTTTCTTATTCATCGTTGGAGTTTCCATGTGGTTTTCGTTTAAAAAATATGGAACCGGATTGACCAAAGAGGGACTAGGAAAAATATTAAAAAGGTTTTTGGTAATTTTTATAATTGGCTTGTTTTTAAATGGATTTCCATTTTTTGAGTTTGAAAAATTTAGAGTTTCCGGAGTATTTGAGCTATATGATTTTGAAAAACTAAGAATTTATGGAGTATTACAGCGGATAGCTATCGCTTATGCTATCGCTGCAATATTATGCCTTGCATTTGATTATAAAAAATTGATAATTGCCTTTATATTAATTCTATTGGGTTATTGGGGTATTGTTTATTTTGGTGGTTCTGGTGATGTATATAGTCTTGAATCAAATGTGGTAGCTAAGCTGGATCTGTTAATGGTTGGAGAAAATCACGTTTATAAAGGATTTGGAATTCCGTTTGATCCGGAAGGATTGCTATCTTCAATTCCAGCTGTGGGAACCGTGCTGCTAGGTTATTTTACC
>JAUXGV010000256.1 GCA_030621915.1 Flavobacteriaceae bacterium | reverse complement strand
TAAATATAAACTTTTGTTCAAAAAATAAAACAATGAAAATTCAACAGGAAAGGTAAAAATGACAGAAATAACGTAAGTAAGGAACATCATTATTGAAAGCACCATAAAATTAATTGGCTTTGTTTCATTAAAAAAATTGGCAATCATAATGATATTTTTTACTTTTGCTCATCAAGAATTTTGAACAATATTAATTCTTTGCTAGAATTAAGCTAAAGTAAAAAACTTTACAACATGAGCCTAAAGGTTTAAGTTGATTTTAAAAATTAATTATATGATTGCGAATAACCTTTTTAGACTCATAGCCGATTTTTGTACAAATGTACTATTTGCTCCCTATGACACTTTTAGAAACATAGACGGGTGGTGGGGCTCTAATAGCATAAATGCTATCTTCATTAGTACCGGGGCCGTTTTATTTATTTATTGGCTGACCCAGTTACAAAAATTTAAAAAAGCTGGAACGGAATAGTTTTACACCTAAATTAAAATACTTTGGGAAGTAAAAATAAACTCAAACGGTTTCATGAAAATGAATCTTTTGCTAATGTAATTCAACCTACTCGGGAAGAAGTTTTAAAAGGTTTCCCCCTTAAAGGGAAATGGAGTTCTTTTTTTGAAAATCAAAATCCAATTGTTCTTGAACTCGGTTGTGGCAAAGGGGAATACACCGTCTCACTTGCAAAAAAAAATCCTTCAAAAAATTTTATTGGTATAGATATTAAAGGAGCTCGATTTTGGCGTGGAGCTAAATCTTCATTAGAAGAAGATCTAAAAAATGTTGCATTTTTAAGAACACAGATAGAACTGATTGATCTATGTTTTTCTGAAAAAGAAATATCAGAAATATGGATTACATTTCCAGATCCACAAATTAAATATAAACGAACTAAACACAGGCTGGTTATACAAGATTTTTTGATAAAATATCAACGAATATTGAATAATGATGGAATCATGCATTTAAAAACTGACAGTGAATTTTTACATGGTTATTTATTGGGGTTATTGCATGAAGGCAAACATGAAATATTATATGCAAATCATGACATTTACAACAGTTCGAGTCCTCCAAATGAAGCAATAGCTATTCAAACTTTTTACGAGAAGCAGTATTTAGAGAAGAACAAGCCAATAACTTATATCAAATTTAGAACTAAATATTCAACCTAATTATTAGATTTACAGTCTTCAAATTGTAATATATTTGATTTAAACTGAAAGCAAGCATGAAAGATGTAGGTTTTTTTGAAAAGGTATATCAGGTAGCAAGACAAATTCCTTTTGGAAGAGTTACTTCCTATGGTGCAATAGCCAATTATTTGGGTATGCCGAAATCTGCCAGAATGGTTGGTTGGGCAATGAATGCTTCCAAAAATGACGATTCGGTACCTGCTCATAGAGTAGTAAATCAAAATGGATTGCTAACCGGAAAGCACCATTTTGAAGGCACTAATCTAATGGCACAACTACTTGAAAATGAAAATATTAAAGTTCGTAATAATGAAATAATTGATTTCAAGAGTATTTATTGGAATCCAATTGAAGAATTAATCAAACAATAATATATATTATTTTGAGTTTTTGATTCAAAATAAGGGAATTAAAGATATTCTTTTTTATATTTGTAAATAATTGTTTTTAACTGGATCTTAATTATGAATAAATTTTTACTATACGTTATAGTTTCATTCTTTTTCTTTTTTAGTACAATTAATTTCGCACAATCAAGATTCAGTCATGAGGTTGGTGGATATTTTGGTGTGGCGTCATTACAAACAGATTTTGGTGAAAAAGGGGATTTTCCAAGTGCCAATCAATCCAACCTGGCGGTAGGTTTAACCCATTACTTAAAATTCTTTGGCAGTCAGTATAGTTGGAGGTCCGGCTCCAGTTATTTCTCTGATCATTTTAAGATGAAAACAGAGTTCTTATACTCCAATAATACAAATATTACACATGACGGAAAATCTGCTCAAGGATCAAGTGAAAACGCGGAAAAGTTAAGGGCAATGACGAGTGCTGTAAAATTGTACAATATTGGTGTCAATCTGGAATATTACTTTTTACGTTTGGAAGATTATGCTTCTTTCTACGGGGCTCAAGATAAATTAAATCCATATATCAGTGTAGGCTTACAATGGAGTTATTATGACCCTGACGTAATGGTGAATGGCGTTTCATTACCTGCTAATAGCGACCCTTATTTATCATTGATCGATAAATGGCAAAATAATTCGATTTATGTGGACCCAAATAATTCATTTGGTGTTTCTGGAGCTCTGGGCTTACGTTATAGTATTGAATTTGTCGATCTTTATATAGATGGCCGTTATCAATATTTCTTTAATGACGATA
>JAUXGV010000132.1 GCA_030621915.1 Flavobacteriaceae bacterium | reverse complement strand
TATAATGCTATTGTTCCTCCCTCAGCCAAATCTGTAGCAAATTATTTAGAAGAAGCAGGTTATGTAAATTATGCCTTGGGCAAATGGGATCATACTCCATTGTATGAAGTATCACAAATCGGCCCTTTTGATCGCTGGCCAAGTGACGAAGGTTTTTCACATGCCTATACCTTTATGGCTGCTGATGTTCATCAATTTATTCCTGTGATGTGGGACGACCATCATCCTGAACCTTACAGAAAAACAGAACACCTTGACAAAGATTTGGCTGACAGGGCAATTGACTGGATAACGGGGCACAAATCATTGGATAAAAATTTACCATTTATGATGCTTTGGGCATCCGGTTCTATGCACTCACCCCACCACGCACCAGACGATTATATTGCAAAATACAAAGGTAAATTTGATATGGGTTGGGACAAAGCCAGAGAAATAATTTTGGCTAATCAATTAAAAATGGGTATTGTACCGGCAAATACAAAACTATCAGAGCGAATTGATGAATTACCGGCTTGGGAATCTTTAAATGCAGATGAAAAGAAAATGTATGCCAAACAAATGGAAGTTTTTGCAGCGCAAATGGATCATGTTGATCATCAAATCGGGCGTGTAATTGAAACTTTAAAAAGAATTGGAGAATTTGACAATACTTTAATTATGGTTACCGCAGATAATGGTGCCAGTGGTGAAGGTGGATTGGCAGGCACCTTTAATGAAACTTATGTTTTAAATGGAATGCAGACTCCATTTGGCGCCAATATGCGAAATTATGATAATTGGGGGCAAGCAGATAGCTATCCACATTATCATGCAGGATGGGCCATGGCAGGAAATACGCCTTTCCCCTATTTCAAACAATCAGAACATAGAGGCGGACAACAAGATGCTCTTGTAATTAGTTGGCCCAATGGAATCAAAGCCAAAGGAGAAATTAGGAGCCAATATCATCATATCAGTGATATTGCACCTAGCATTATGAAAGCTGCCGGAATTGAACGGCCCGATGAATATCATGGTGTTAAGCAACAACCCTTTACTGGAATTCCGATGAATTATTCATTTGATAATGCAGATGCTCCGAATGCCAAAAAACGTCAATATTATGAAATGTTTGGCAATAGAGCTATTTGGCAAGATGGATGGAAAGCCGTTACCTTACACGCAAACAGAATGCCATGGGATATTAATAAACGTGCAGATTTTGAAACCGATGTTTGGGAATTATATCATGTAGCGGAAGATTTTTCAGAAAGCACAGACTTGGCTGAAGAATACCCGGAAAAATTAGAGGAACTGAAAAAGATTTTTGATGAAGAAGCTTGGGCCAATCAGGTTTATCCATTATATGATGACATGTTAGCAAGATTGAATGCCGTTAATTATGTTATATTTGGTGATCAAAAAGAGTTTACCTACTACGCGCCAGGAGCCGTTAGAATAGCTGAAAAAGCTTCAATTCCGGTAAAAGGCAGGTCTCATAAGTTTGAAACTACCATTGATTTAGATGGCGAAGAGAAAGGTGTCATTGTATCTTGTGGTGGCATGACCGGCGGCTATAGTATGTATATAAAAGATCATAAATTACATTTCGATTATAACTTTTTAGATGGAGTACATTATCATTTAACATCCTCTAAATTACCTGAAGGAAAAACCGATTTGAAATTTAATTTTATTCTCGATAAATCAAAAATTGATGGTACATTAAAACCCTGGTCAGGTACTGGTGAACTTTATGTTAATGGTAAAAAGGTAGATGAAGAATATTTTGAATTCATGCATATTTCAACCTATTCCTTGGCAGAAACCTTTGATGTAGGAATGGATTCAGGCACACAAGTAGATCCTGATTATGCTGGAAACCCATTTCCATTTACCGGAACTATTGATAAAGTAGTTGCAACATTAACTGATTAATTGTATTTATTTTTAAATAAAAATTAACACCTCGTTTTGTGAAAGTGAGGTGTTAATTAATTTTAAATCAATTATGAATTTACCTTCATATATAAAAAATTGTTATTCTGAAATCCCTAATCTATTGGGATATGAATATCCCTGGGAAATTATCATCCATTTGAATCAAATTATTGAATCAATTCGACATAAACTTTTGGACAGTGAATTCAATATCAAAAATGGGATTGCCATTCATAAATCAGCTATTGTTGAAAATAATGTGACCCTCAAAGAAAATACAATTATCGGAGAAAACAGCATCATTAAATCTGGTGCTTATATAAGAGGTGGCGTTTATATTGGAAAAGGAGTAAATATTGGCGCCAATTCAGAAATTAAACAAAGTATCATATTTAATAATTCAAGAATTGCACATTTAAACTATGTTGGTAACTCAATGATTGGTGAAGATGTAAATCTGGAAGCGGGATCTGTTTTGGCCAATCATTTTAATGAATATAAAAACAAGAAAATTAAGGTTCTGGTCAATGGTGAAATTCTTGAAACCAATGTCACCAAATTTGGCTCAATAGTTGGGGATGAATCAAGAATTGGAGCCAATGCAGTATTGAATCCCGGGACTATTTTAAATAAAAATTCTATTATTGGTAGGTTGGTACATGTGGATCAACTTCGGTAAAATTTGTAATATTTACTTTAATGTAATTTCAAATAATGATTTTGACTTTTTTTAGCAACTGTTTAATATTTTACAATCTGATATTTAGTTGTTATTTAACTATAAAATAAGAGATCAAATCTTATATCTTCCTTATCTTTGCACCTCATATATTAAGCTTACAATCCATGTCGAAAAAAGTCATTTTAATTATCCTTGATGGTTGGGGAGAAACTCAAGATCCTAAAGTATCAGCTGTTTATCAGGGGAAAACTCCCTATTTTGATTCTCTATTAAAAAACTATCCAAATGCCAGTTTAAGAACCGATGGATTGAATGTGGGTTTACCCGAAGGTCAAATGGGGAATTCAGAAGTTGGGCATATGAATCTTGGTGCTGGAAGAATTGTTTATCAGGATTTTGTTAAGATCAATAATGCCATTGAAGACGGATCGATAAATGAAGAAAAAGTATTGATTGATGCGCTTCAATATGCCAAGAAAAACAATAAAAATGTTCATTTATTAGGATTGTTATCAGATGGTGGTGTACATTCTCATATAAATCATATCAAAGGTCTTATCCAATCGGCAGATAATTATGGATTAAAAAATGTTTATTTACATGCCTTTACAGATGGTAGAGATGTAGATCCTAAATCCGGAAAAGATTTTACAATTGATATTGAAAGTTATATGCAAAAAACAACCGGTAAATTAGCCTCTATTGTAGGTAGGTATTATGCTATGGACAGAGACGAAAGATGGGAACGGGTAAAATTAGCTTATGATGCTATTGTTCATGGAGAAGGAAAGTTTTCAACAAATGCGGCTAAAAGTATCCAACAAAGTTATGATGCTGGTATAACCGATGAGTTTATCAATCCAATAATTATGGTTGATGATCATCAAAAACCCGTTGCCACAATTAAGGAGGATGATGTGATTATTTACTTCAATTTCAGAACGGATCGTGGAAGACAATTAACCAGAGCCTTATCTCAGGAAGATTTTCATGAATATAATATGCATGCCATGCCCTTACATTATGTAACCATGACAAATTATGATAGTTCGTATAAAAATGTTTCCGTGATTTATCCTAAGGATAATTTATCTGAAACTTTGGGAGAAGTATTAGAAAAAAATAATAAAAAGCAAATTCGAATTGCCGAAACTGAAAAATACCCGCATGTTACTTTTTTCTTTTCAGGAGGAAGAGAGTTAGAATTTGAAGGAGAAAAAAGATTGTTATGTCCTTCTCCAAAAGTTGCTACCTATGATTTGCAACCAGAAATGAGTGCCAATGATATAAAAAATGCTATTGTTCCTGAATTACAAAAACAAGAAACTGATTTTGTTTGTTTGAATTTTGCAAATACTGATATGGTGGGACATACCGGCGTTATGGAAGCTGCTATAAAAGCAGCAGAAGCTGTGGATTCCTGTTTGCAAGAAGTTGTTGAAACTGCATTGGAAAATGGGTATACAAGCATTATTATTGCCGATCATGGAAACAGTGAAAAAATGATGAATGAAGACGGAAGTCCTAACACTGCACATACCACCTACCCAGTTCCCTTAATTTTGGTTGAGAAAAATGGAAGAGAGAAAATTAATAATGGAGTACTGGGTGATATTGCTCCAACAGTATTGGACCTTTTAAAAATTGATCAACCTGAAAGTATGACAAGAAAATCATTGTTGATAAAACAATAAAATAATTATTATCTTGTTAATCTTATTACACATTGAATATTTAGAATATTTTTTAGTTAATTTAATATGATACCAAAAAACCAATTGATAATTGCTGTGGATTTTGACGGGACTATTGTTGATGACAAATATCCAAATGTTGGTGCTGCTAAAATCTTTGCTTTTGAGACTTTAAAAGAGTTACAAAATAAAGGACACCGATTAATTTTATGGACATATCGTTGTGAAGAAAAACTTGATGATGCCGTAGACTTTTGTAAAAAAAATGGGATTGAGTTTTATGCTGTAAATAATAGCTATCCTGAGGAAAAATTTAATGGAAAAGTAAGCAGAAAAATAAATGCAGATGTATTTATAGATGATAGAAATGTAGGTGGTTTATTAGGATGGGGAGAGGTTTATCAACAATTATTAAATACACCACAACCGGACAGTCTTAGACAGAAAAAAGGATTTTTCAACTTTTTGAAAAGCTAAATATCTCATTATTAACTTTACTTTTTTATAGTTTTCAATATTTTATTTATTTGATTTTTAAACTATCTTTGCCTTCTGATTAAAAGGCTTTAGATGATTAAGATAAAAACTCTTGAAGAAATTGAATTGATGCGCGAAAGCGCTTTAATTGTTTCAAGAACTTTGGGTGAAATAGCAAAGGCTATTAAACCGGGTGTTACTACTTTACAACTCGATAAAATTGCTGAAGAATATATCAGAGATAATGATGCTATTCCAGGATTTTTAGGCCTTTATGATTTCCCTAATACATTATGTATGAGTCCCAATGAACAAGTTGTTCATGGGTTTCCAAATAATGAGCCCTTGCAGGAAGGTGATATCATTTCTGTAGATTGTGGCGCTATAAAAAATGGATTTTATGGTGATCATGCTTATACATTTGAGGTTGGTGAAGTTGCAAAAGAAACAAAAAAATTACTCCAGATTACCAAAGAGAGTTTGTATGAAGGTATTCGACAATTTAAAGCTGGAAACAGGGTTGGAGATGTTGGTTATGCCATTCAAAATTATACCGAAAAATATGGCTATGGCGTTGTCCGTGAATTGGTAGGTCATGGACTGGGGAAAAAAATGCATGAAGATCCTGAAATGCCCAATTATGGAAGAAGAGGAAAAGGGAAAAAATTCAAAAATGGAATGGTGGTTGCCATAGAGCCGATGATCAACATGGGAACCCATCGCATCAATCACTTAAAAGATGGCTGGACAATAAAAACTGCCGATTTGAAACCAAGTGCCCACTTTGAACATGATGTTGCCATTGTTAATGGTAAGCCAGAGTTGCTTTCTACTTTTAAATATATTTATGATGTTTTGGGTATTGAGAGTGATGAGGAAGACGAGTTCAGAATGTAGAATTAAATATTTTTTCACGCAAAGTTCGCAAAAAAAATAACGCAAAGAGTTCGAAAGGAATTAGCCAAATAAAGTTGACTGAAAACGAAATTTCATATAAAATTATTTGAACTGCCATTGAAATTCATAAAAGCATTGGTCCAGGCATACTTGAGTCAGCTTATGAAAGTGCATTGGCATTTCAATTAAGAGAATTAGGATTTGAGGTAGAACAGTAAAAATCTATGCCATTTATTTATAAGAACGTACGTCAAGATATTGGATATCGAATTGATTTAATGGTTAATAATAAAGTAATCATAGAAATAAAATCAATTGAAACTTTAGCTCCCGTTCATTATGCGCAAACTTTAACATATTTAAGATTATCTAATTTGAAACTCGCACTATTGATAAATTTCAATACGAAGATATTAAAAAATAGTATTCACAGAATTGTAAATAATTTATAACCTTTACTTTAATCCTTCTTTGCGATCTTTATATAAAACTTAGCGATCTTTGCGAGAAATAAACAAATGAAAATATTCAAATTAATATTAAATAAAATTCCCCGGCCCTATCTCATCAAGCTAAGCTATCTAGCCAGTCCTTTATTAGCAATATGGTTTAAGGGAAATAGGTATACTGATCCTATTGATGGTAAAAGTTTTCGAAAATTTCTTCCTTATGGCTATGGTGAACAAAGGCCCAATGTATTATCTCCAAGTACTTTATCCTTAGAACGTCACAGGTTGATATGGTTGTATTTAAAAAATGAAACAGATTTTTTTACTAAAAAAATAAAGGTTTTGCATATGGCTCCTGAGCAATGTTTTTTATCACTTTTTATAAAACAAAAAAATCTGGATTATACCTCAGCTGATCTATATTCACCTATTGTTGATGTAAAGGCTAATATTCTAAATTTACCTTTTGAAGACAATAGTTTCGATCTTGTTTTTTGCAATCATGTATTAGAACATATTGAAGATGACCACAAAGCCATGACTGAGCTTTTTAGGGTGTTAAAAAAAGGTGGAATGGGTATATTTCAAATTCCTCAAGATTTGAATTTGGACAAAACTTATGAAGATTTCAGTATCTCTTCTCCTGAGGAAAGAATGAAACATTTTGGACAATATGATCATGTCAGAATTTATGGTAGGGACTATTTTAAACGTTTAAGAAAAGTTGGGTTTCAAGTGGATGAAATTGATTATTCATCTAAATTGGATCCAAAATTGGTTGATAAATATCGACTGGCTAAAGGTGAAGTTTTACCGGTTTGCTATAAAAAATAATTAAAGCTCCCTGAGTGCTTTTTCATTGATCCATCCAGTTTTTCCATCGGCAATTCTTATTTTCAACCAATCATCTAGGGATTCAAGTATGTATACTTTGGTACCCTCATGTAATTCAAAATTCACATCTCCCGATTTGGTTGGGGCACTTTTAACCTGAGCAAGTTGCTCAAATATAATAGCCATTCTGGTATTTTGAACATATCGATAATTTTGATAAGTGAACAAAATGCTCATCAGAGCAAATATAACACATAATCCACTGGTTATAAAATATATACGTTTGATATTGGTGCTATATGAAAAGTGGTATAGCAAAAATAGTATGGCAAATACGAAGGCAAAACCAATCGAAATCAATGCCCATGTATTATACGTAAATTGAAGAACAATTCCATCCCTAAATCTTTGACCCAAACTTTTGGGTAGGGCTTCAATATCATCCAAAGTCATTCGTTTAGCAAATGCTAAATTAAATTTGATATCGCTATTATTAGGATCCAAAATCAAAGCTTTTTCATAGTAAAAAATAGATGGAGCTACCTGATTGGTTCTATAAAATACATTGGCCATGTTAAAATACAATTCTGAAGAAGCAAAATCTTGACTTTCTATTTTCTGATATAATTCCAAAGCATTTAAATAATCTTCCTGCTGGTATAACTTATTGGCATTTACAAATAAGCTATCCATTTTTTGAGCTTGTCCCAAAAAACTAACTAAAACTATTAAAAAGAAAATTATTTTTCTCATTTCATTAAAACTTTCAACTTTCACTTGACACCTCTCCCTGCCGGTAGGATTTTAGGATTAAAGTTGTTTATCAATCTTTGTAATTACCTCTTTTGCTTTTTCGTACTCCATCTTCATTTCCATGTTTGTTGATGGTGTATACCTGGCAAAATCACAATTATTTAAAACCTTGCTAAATTCTAGTATTGTTTTTTCCTCAACATTTTTCACCAATAATATTTCCGAAATTCTTTCAATGCTGATATCAGATGTTTCAACCCTTAACTTGGCTTTTAAATAATTATGTAGGGCTTTCTCTAAGGCAATATAAAATTCTTCTTTTTTACCCAATTCTTTTTTGGCTTGAGATAAATATTTTCTTGCCAATTTATTCGCTTTACGCCTTTTATTTCCAGTTATATCATTATCTCTTTTCTCTTTCTTTTTACCAATAAATATTCCAAGAGGAATTGATAATAAAGGTAGGATCAGGAGAATATAATACAAATTAGAATTATAGAAATCTTCACTCTTTTCAATGGAATTCAACGCTGTTTTCAAGTGAATATATCGAATATCATTTTCATTACCTACAATTGACTTTTTATTAGTAAAGACGGTTGTTTCTTCATCAGGCATTTTTCCACTGATGGCATTTAAAAAGATTGGATTTGTATTAATGGTATGATATTTCTCATCTTTTGGATTGAAATAAGAAAATGATACCTCGGGTATTTTAAACTTGCCTCTAAATTGTGGTACCACCGTGTATTGATCATAAACTTTACCCTTCAATCCCCCAAGTGTTGTTTTTATATTTTCTTTATGTTCAGGCTCATAAACTTCAAGTTCTTTGGGCGTTTCAATACCTGGTAATTTAATCAATTTTAAATTGCCCTTTCCAGAAACTTGAACCTT
>JAUXGV010000050.1 GCA_030621915.1 Flavobacteriaceae bacterium | reverse complement strand
ACCACGGAGAGATAGATGTATTTAGTTTACTGATAATAAGATTATTACAAGATAGGTTCTAGACCCACATTGCCCACATCAATCACAATCCCAATAAAAGAAATTTTATTGGGATTTTTATTTTTAAAAAAATCCGAATTCATTCGATATTTTTTTAAAAATAAAAAGTCCCTATGCGCAAACGCGCATAGGGATTGTATTTGCAGGATTGGTATCAACTCGGGATCATTGAAAATAATCCAAACACATCTTTAGAGCATAACGTTAATGGAATCTAATCCGATTTTATTCGAGATTTCATTAAAAATAAAAAGACCTCAATACGTTACAGCGCATTGGGATTGTACTTGCAGGATTAGTATCAACTCGGGATCATTGAAAATAATCCAAACACCTCTTTAGAGCATAACGTTAATGGAATCTAATCCGATTTTATTCGAGATTTCATTAAAAATAAAAAGGGATTAATAGCCAAAAATAGTTGGTAAAAACCTTTATACCCCATATATTTAAAGGTCTAGATTAAAGTTTATTGAAACTGGTTTCAATAAACTTTTTTTGTGTTATGAAAACATCAAAAAAAAGCGTTGTTGGTCTTGTGAGAGTCTCCAGACAATTAAATGGGGAAAACAACAAAATAAGCAAAGATTCAAGTGCAAAAATTGTGGTATTCTGTTTACTTCTCAGAATAAGAGGGTAAGTAAATCAAATCAAACTTATACGGTTCGGGTGTGTTTTGGTTCAATTCACGCACCTTTTGAAGTTTTGTGATTCCATATTTCAACGCAGCTATATTCATCAATTTAGTCCACTGTTTTGCGTTTAGTTGAGGCAAACCATCATTGTAAAAACTCCCTTGAAGTACTTTGAATATTTCATACCTCAAAGGTAGGGAGGTTAATCTTTGAGTCTTGATAGGATTTGTATAAAATGAGTGGAAGTTTGGAGGACTATGTTAACAATTTTGGCTAAGCGGTCGTTTTAGTGCCACTTAAGAATTGTTGAGCTTGATTTTTCCAAAAAACAATTAGCCTTTATTAGATTTCTTTAGTCTTTTTGCTGCTTTTTTTTCTTTTGGAGTTTTAGCAGCTTCTTTTTTAACGTTTCTCCTTGAGTCTTTACTTTTTGCCATGATATTATTTATTAAATTTTATTAATTTCTCAATAATTTTAAAGTTAGCGCCCTATTTTATTTATTTTTATAAACTTCAAATGTAGCACAATCTGCCAAATGTATTATATTTTTTGTTACCAAACGTTTATCCTTTTTTAAAGCTCCAATATTTCGGAAATTAATGTCTTATATTCTTGAATATCCCTTTCAAATTTCTTCTGTACAGCAATCGACAATACAATTCCTATGACTAAGAATAATCCGGCAGGTATTAACATGTAAGCACTGCTCCCAATTCCTGAGAATAGCACAATTAGAAAACCCAAACCCAAAAAAATATGTGTAAATATTATCAATTTCCATAAAAAGTATTGAGCAAAAGAAATTTCTATGTTGGTCTCATTTTCAGTATCTGTTTTTAAAATCTTACCATTTACAATGATTTTATTAACGAACATTAGATAAAATGCATATAGACCTCGTTTACATACTTTGAATGTTACTGATTCATTTTTATTTTTATCTATATTAAATACAAATCCGTCAACAGATCCAAATGAAGAGTCTAGTTTCTTAATAATTTCTTGAACATTACTGTTTACTTTAAAATTCCATGTTTTCATATTATCGTTTTAAATGTTTGGTAACAATATTATAAACGTATTGAGTTAATACGCGGTATGTAAGTTATTATTATTTCTTATAACTGCAAGAGATATAGAATGTTTTCTTCAATAAGCTTAAAGTAAAATAAAAAACCACCTATCTGGGAGATAAGCTATCGGAATTATTAAGTAATTGGGTTTGCTTCCTTTTTCTTTCTTTCAATTTCGGATTCCCACTTTAGCAAAAGAAGCTTTAATTCCAAGGCCATTACTGATTTGTTTCAAACCAAGTTTTTTTTGCGAATGTTAAAAAATTATAAAAGATAACATTAGTCATGTCATGTCGTATAATTAAATTTTACCTTGGATTAATTTTGAGGCATAATTTAAACCTAAATAATCATGAAAAATTTAGCTTTTATTGCAATTTCAATAATTAGTTTCGCATGTTGGGCACAAGAAATAAAGGTGAGTAATCCAATAGATCAAACCAAAGTAGAGATGACTTGGAAACTTGAAAAAAAGGATAAGGGTTATGTGTTATACTTACCGGGAGATATTGGTACTATTGGTCATTATATTGATTTTGTTAATGAAGCTGAATTGGAAAACTTTTTTAATAAAGCATTGGACATGTTCAATATTGAGTTACCTGAAAATACATTTGTTGAGGCAGAAATAGATTGGACTGAGGAGTATTTGAAATTTTGCACAACTGAGGGTAGTAAGAAAGAAGATTTTTCGAGAAGTCAACATGTTTCTATGAGTAGAAGCGGTTACAATCTTGATAATGTATTTATTAGGTCTTATGTTATTGATTCCCGTCAACATCACTTAACAACTCCTTCGGGTTCTTCGTATTTCACGAAAGAGGGAATTGTTGTTTTGATGGAATCAGTATCTGAAAAGAATCCTAAAAAATAAAAAAACCACTTACCTGAGGGGGAAAGTAAGTGGCTTGGTTAGATGATTGCTCATCAAACTAAAATTATTTATTTTTCTTCTGAGTTCAGCCTAAAGCCTTATCATTAATTGTTTCAAATCTAAAATTGTGATTCGTATTTTCTTTGCTTCCATGAATTTTTGGAATTACAAATGTGTTGCTAATTCTTAATTAAAAATTCTTTTACTTCTTCCTTTGTAAAGGTGTATTTCTCTATCATAGACTTGAGCTAATAAAACAACATGAGAAATGTACTATGTTACTCGATGAAATGGAAGTTCACCAATCTAAATAAAATAAAAAATGGTTATTAGTTCCATAAATTACTGATCATCTTAATTGGGTGTCAATTATGAGATATTGACAAAAAATAAAACTTCCATGTTGTGTAATGCTCTGCTCTTTAATAAAAATCTAATGCCAGCTATAACTTTCGCTCTTGCTCTTGAATAAGCTTACGTCTTGACTTAGCTTTTTGAATACGTTGGGAAATTTTTTCAAAAAATTTAGAGATCTCTTCCTTAGGTAGTTTATTGTTTTCATTCATGGCGAAGGGGATTGTTATTTATTGCACGTCTTAGGTATAAAATTTAATTTGTTCATGGGATAGAAATGAATTTTTAAGAATAATGTACGCCCTTAAAATAACCAGCTACACTTAGAAGCTGGTTATTGAGGGGAATAATATTTCTTTATCTCAAGTAACCTTTTTTATTTTAAGTCATTTAATTGACTATCATTATAATTCGTTTTGTACTCCAATAGACCATTTTCATCATACTCTTCGTAAGAGCCGTTTAATTGACCACCTTTATAATAAGCTCTATATTTTAATTGACCATTCTTGTAATACCATTCAGCAAGTCCGTTCCTTTTACCATTTATGAGAAATGTTTTTATGCGTAATTGACCATTTTTGTAATACAATTTAAAGGGTCCGTTTCCTTTAATTGGAAATTCATTAAGTCTAGATCTAAACATTTTAATCATAAATTATAAAAAAATCTTAATTTGGAGTACAAATAAAAACAATTTATAAATTAAGTCCAATCATCTTAGGACGAATGATACGACTTATTGTCCGAATGCTAGTTATTTTTTATCAAGTATGAAAAAAAAACCAAAAAACCAGTTACCTGAGGGAGAAATCAAGGGCATAAAAAAAGGGTTTGAATCAATTCAAACCCGATAGTAAAATAAAGATTAATTTTGAGTAAAATTTTAAGTATCGTAATGGAATTAGAAACTATTTAATAAATATTTTTTCCAACCGCCTATTTCTTTTTTATTGCTAGCTTTATCACGTTCAATTAAGGAATGTAAATATATTTTACCATTCGTGTTAATTTTAGCTTTCAAGCGCCTTTTTCGTTGATTTGAAATTCCAAATGCTTCAAAATCTCTTGCACTGTGCTCATCCAAAACAAGAAAATTTCTTGCTTTTAACTCAGTAATCACTTGGTTCAAAGAACTGTAATCATCATCAATAAAAGTAACATCGATAGTTTCACCGTTATCATTTTTATTTAAATAATTCAATATCTTTTTTTCCAATAGCATATTTAGTAAGCATTTCATTAAGAAGATGTATACTTTTTAAATAGGTTGCGTATGAATAAAAAAAAACCTCATAATTTATTAATTATGAGGTTTTACTCTTGATTAGGTCTTGTTAAAATGCCTTGTATTGAGGTGGTTTATGGCCTTTAATTCGTAAATAAGTAATGGCTTGACCTCTATGATGAGTTACATGATCTCGCAGAAAGATATAACCTTCTTTATTTGTAAATTCTGGTTTATCAGGAGCAAAAGCAAAAACAAATGTTTTTTGTAATTCTGCTTCATCCATGGTATTTAAATGAGCAATAATTTCATCAAAAGAATGGTTAATCTGTTTCATGCATTCTTCTTTTGATGCACCCAGTTGTTTTTCCATTTTAGCCCCTTCCACAGGATCAAATTCAATTTGTTCTCCTTTTATAAAGAAGTCATGAATAAATTTAGTAGACATTCCAATATGCGCCATTTGTTCTCCAAATGATCTTACTGAATCGGTAGGTTTAAACGAATAATCTTCCGCTGGCATCATTTCAGCCACTTCCAAAGTATAATCTCGGGCACTAGTCAATACTTTTGAAAAGGATTCTTTAAAATCGCTTTCATCAGCATTTTCAATTTTTAAAAAAGCAAATAGACTCAAAGTTATAGCAGCAAATAAAATGTAATAAATTGATTTTTTCATTAGGGTTTATTTAGGGGGTTAGCAGGTAAAATTACACAGAATAATTGAGTTTTTAAAATCCATCTAATTTGCGTAACATTACAGTATAGAATTAAATAGCTAATATGGAAGGTGAGATAATAAAGAATAAAGAATTAAGTATATGGGAAGCTTTAATTCCTGTTATTGTATTGATTGGAATGTTAGCGTATAATGTGTTGGTTGGTTATGGAGGTGAAGATGATGATCCCTTGGCAGGTTCTAATCAATTTGTATTGCTGATGGGAGGAGCCGTAGCCGCAATTGTTGGTTTTTTTAATAAAGTATCTTATAAGAAAATGATTGAGGAAGTGGCCAGTAATGTAAAATCTACAACAAGGGCACTTCTTATTTTATTAATGGTAGGAGCTCTTGCCGGAACTTGGCTAATAAGCGGTATTATTCCGGCGATGATCTATTACGGTTTGGAACTATTGAATCCAACTATATTTTTGCCGGCAACGGTTATAATTTGTTCCATTATATCTATTGCAACGGGTAGCTCATGGACCACTTCTGCAACAGTTGGAATCGCTTTAATTGGAATCGGTGGAGCTTTAGGGATTTCCTTAGGTATGGTAGCTGGAGCGGTATTATCCGGAGCTTATTTTGGTGATAAAATGTCTCCTATGTCAGATACAACAAATTTGGCACCAGCTATGGCTGGAACTGATTTGTTTACTCATATTAGATATATGGCCTATACCACGGTTCCCACGATAATAATAACGTTGATTATATTTGTGATCATTGGATTAAATTTAGATCCGGTAGGTCAGGCTGATACAAACAGCATACTTATCGACATAAAAAAGGCATTCAATATTACTCCCTGGTTATTTTTAGTTCCGATTTTTGTAATTGCTTTAATAATTAAAAAAGTTCAGCCCTTGATCGCCTTACTTTTTGGATGCTTGATGGGGGGTGTTTTTGCTTTGATATTTCAACCGGATATTGTAATGAACCTATCAAATTCCAATGAATTGACATTTAAATCGGGATATAGAGGCGTAATGGATGCCCTTACTATTGAAACTGTAATTCCAACAGAAAATGAGACTTTGACAAGTTTATTCAGGGCAAAAGGAATGAGTGGGATGTTAGGAACTATTTGGTTGATTATTTGTGCCATGGTTTTTGGTGGTATCATGGATGCCATTGGTGCCTTGTCCAGAATTAGTTCGGCCTTATTAAAATTAGCCGATTCAATTTTTGGTTTATTCGCTAGTACAGTGGCAACTTGCTTGGCTTTGAATGTAACAGCATCCGATCAGTATCTGGCTATAGTAGTTCCAGGAAAGATGTTTGCTAAGGCATATAAGGATAAAGGTCTTGCTCCTGAAAACTTGAGCAGAACGCTGGAAGATTCAGGGACAGTAACTTCGGTTTTGGTGCCTTGGAATACATGTGGCGCCTATCAGTCAGGTGTTTTGGGTGTAGACGTAGGAGAGTATTTCTTCTATGCAATATTTAACTATTTGAGCCCTTTTATGACCTTACTATTTGCCGCATTTAATATTAAAATCAGACAATTAAAAGAAAATATTTCATCATGAGCTGGATAAAAACTATTGGTTTTGAGGAGGCTGATGGGAGGTTGAAAAAGATATATAAAAAAGTGTCAGGTCCTGATAATAATATTGACAACGTATTGAAGATTCATAGCCTCAGACCGCATAGTCTTTTAGGACATATGGCGCTGTACAAAAATGTGTTGCATAATTCCAATAATAAACTTCCAAAATGGTACCTCGAGGCTCTTGGTGTTTATGTTAGTTATTTGAATCAATGTGATTATTGTTTTGAACATCATTTTGCAGGCTTTGCAAGACTATTAAATGATCAGGGTCAATCAAATAATTTTAAAGAATGTGTGCTAAACAACAATTTGGAAAACTATTTTGACACCAAATATATGGAGGGGTGTGTCTATGCTCATAAATTGACACTCACTTTTAATGAAATTACCGAATCGGATATAATAAATCTAAGGAAAGTTGGGTTTTCTGATGGTGAAATATTAGAAATCAATCAGGTAATAAGTTATTTTAACTATGTAAATCGAACCGTAATTGGTTTGGGAATTGATACTGAAGGTGATATTTTAGGACTCTCGCCAAATAATAGTGAGGATCCGGATAACTGGAATCACGATTAAATATGGGATAATGGGTGATAAGACAAAAATTATAAAAGGATTCGAACATGTTTCTTATAAGCATCAAACTTTTGATGCTGCTGAGATGAAACAAAGAAGTGAAAAATTCTATAAGTGGTTGGATAAAAGACGTTCCGTAAGAGAATTTAGTGACCGGCCTGTTGCAAAAGAAGTTATTGACAATATCATATTGTCGGCTTCTACGGCACCCTCCGGTGCCCATAAACAACCTTGGATATTTTGCGCTATTTCCAATCAGGAGATTAAATCAAAAATTCGAACAGCAGCTGAAAAAGAAGAAAAAGAGAGCTATGAAAGTAGAATGAGCGACCGTTGGAAAAAGGATCTTGAACCTATAGGTACGGATATGAACAAACCATTTCTTGAAATTGCTCCTTGGCTAATCATTGTATTTAAAAAAGCATATGATCTGGATACAAATGGTGTAAAACACAATAATTACTATGTAAATGAATCTGTGGGTGTTGCTTGTGGAATGCTAATTTCAGCCATTCATAATGCAGGTTTGGTTACCTTAACACATACTCCGAGTCCCATGAATTTTTTATCTAAAATATTGAATAGACCAGCTAATGAAAGAGCCTTCTTACTGTTACCAGTGGGTTATGCCAAAGAGCCTGTTTTTGTGCCTGATTTGGAAAGAAAGAAATTGGAAGATATATGTGTTTTCTATGGATAGTTAAAAGTGTGATTAAATTTCAACTGATTTCAATTGTAAATAATAATGACAATTTGGTAAATTAGTTAGTGTATTTTTCAAATCTAAACTGTTATCAAATATGAAATATTTAAAGTTTTTAATTTCACTTATTCTTCTTCTTGTCGTATTTTATGGACTAAATACAAAATTCGCATCGATTCCTCCTATAGGAAAGTTTTTAAATCCAACTTATGGAATTTGGCAAAATGATAAAAGTTCCAATAATATGAGTACACTTCATATCGATGGTTTAACCAATAAGGTGACTGTTCACTATGACGAGCATTTAATTCCACATATTTTTGCGAATAACGATAAGGATTTGTATCGGGCTCAAGGATACATTACCGCCAAACACAGGTTATGGCAAATGGAATTTCAAACCCATGCTGCAGCCGGACGATTATCGGAAATATTTGGTGAAAGTGCGTTAAATTATGATCGTGGGCAGCGGAGAAAAGGGATGGGTTTTGGAGCCGAAAACAATTTAGAAACATTAAAACAAGATCCGAAAACATTGGCATTGGCAGAAGCTTATAAAGAAGGTGTAAATAGTTATATAAATAGTTTAAAAAAAGAAGATTATCCGGTTGAATATAAGCTGTTAGATTATACTCCTGAGCCTTGGACACTAAAGAAATCAATGCTTCTATTGATGTATATGTCTGATATGTTGGCTGGTTGGGATAGTGATTTAGAAAACACAAATCTGATCAGAAAGATTGGTAAGCAACAATTTGATTTTTTATTTCCAGATTATTATGATGTAGTAGATCCTGTGATTCCTAAAGAGCGAGATTGGAGTACATGGAAGGTTCGGGTACCCGAGGTGCCCGAGGGAGACTTCCCTTTAGATACTATTGAAAGTGTGATGAACAAACCTCATCCAAATAATGGAAGCAATAATTGGGTGGTAGCCGCTTCTAAATCATATTCTGGAAATCCAATCTTGGCCAATGATCCACATTTGGGTCTAAATATTCCCTCCATTTGGTTTGCCATGCAATTGGCTACACCTAAGAGTAATACTTTTGGAGTAACCTTACCAGGTGCAATTGGAATTATGATTGGTTTTAACAATCATATTTCTTGGGGAATGACCAATGCAAAACGAGATTTAAAGGACTGGTATAAAATTGAGTTTAAAGACAATTCTAGAACTCAATATTTACATGATGATAAGTGGAAAAAAACTTCGCTTAGCATTGAAAGCATAAAAATTAAAAATGGAGAGCAGTATATTGACTCCGTATTTTATTCACACCATGGTCCAATTAGTTATGATCACAATTTTAAAGGGAATCGTAAACTTTCTGGTTATGCCATGAAATGGATAGGTCATGAAGCTGGCAATAGTATAAGAGCAGTTATCGAACTTAATAAAGCTAAAAATTATGATGATTATAAAAATGCTCTAAAACATTATGTAGCACCTGCTCAGAATTTTGTTTTTGCTTCTGTTGATAATGATATTGCGATTTGGATACAGGGAAAATTTCCTAATAAATGGGAAGAACAAGGTAAGTTTTTGATGGATGGCAGCAATTCAAAGCACGATTGGCAAGGGTTTATTCCACAAGAACACAATGCTCATATTTTAAACCCTGAACAAAATTTTCTTAGTTCAGCCAATCAAATTCCTACCGACTCACTTTATCCTTATTATGTTTATAACGATCGCTATGCTTCATATCGAAATAGGATAATTAATAATTTCTTAAAAAGTAAAACTAAATTTAATATTCAAGATTTTAAAGAATTACATAATAATAATTTCAATTTAAAGGCTTCTGAATTACTTCCTACCATGATTGAATCTATGGATATTTCGTTACTAAATGATGAAGAGGTTGAGATTTTTAACCAGGTGAAATCCTGGAATTATAATAATGATATTGGTGAATTAGGCCCCACTATATGGGAAAAATGGTGGAGAAAGGTGTATCCTATGGTATGGGATGAAATGGATGATGAAAATATAGCCATGAGAACTCCATTTGCTTATCAAACAATCTATATGCTCACTCATGATCCCGAGAATGAATTTATGGATATTATTGCTACAGATAAAAAAGAAACAGCCCATGATATTTTTAATTTGGCTTTTAAAGAAGCTGCTAAGGAGCTTTTGGACTGGAAGGAAAATAATGGTGATTATTATTGGGGAAAATATAAAGCAACTTATGTTGGTCATTTGCTGCAAGGCCTACCTGCATTCAGTCGTTTTAATTTGCCAATAGGTGGAGACGGTAGTTCGGTAAACGCCACAACCAAAAATCACGGTCCATCTTGGCGTATGATTGTTGAAATGAGTTCCCCACCCAAAGCTATTGGGATTTATCCAGGGGGGCAATCAGGAAATCCCGGATCTAAGCATTATGATGATTTTATAGATGTTTGGGCGAAAGGAGAATATATGGATATCTTATTTATGCAGAATGATTCTGAAACGGAAAGTATAAAACAAACTCAAATTTTAAAACCTAGTTTATGAGAGCTACATTATCAAATTTTGTTTTAACGATGGTTTTGGTTGTTATTTTATCAATGGTTTTACCTTGGTGGCATGTTATGGTTGCAAGTATGCTTACAGGTTATTTGATGCCACTCAAAAAATCAAGAGTCTTTTTGATTCCCTTTTTGGCAGTATTTATACTATGGATGTTGCATACATTCTGGTTGAGTAATGCCAATGATTTTATTCTAGCCAATAAAATTGCAGTGCTTCTTCCATTGAACGGTAATCCAAATATGTTGATTCTTATAACGGCGATTATTGGAGGATTGGCTGCGGGAATTTCAGGTGTATTTGGAAATCAATTGAAACAAATCACTAGTTCAAGTTAATTGCTATTTGCAGATTAAGCCAATCTGTTCAGCACATTTTTCACCATCAATGGCTGCAGAAATAATTCCGCCGGCATATCCGGCACCTTCCCCACAAGGGTAAAGACCTTTAATTTGGACATGTTCTAATGTGCTTTTGTCACGTGGAATTCGAACGGGTGAGGAAGTTCTTGATTCTGGGGCATGCACTACTGCATCATTTGTTAAATAGCCTCTCATGGTTTTTCCAAATTGAAGAAAACCTTCCTGTAAAGTTTTTTGAATAAACTTGGGAAGAACTTGTCCTAATTCTACCGAAGTAGTTCCCGGAATATAAGAAGTTTTGGATATGCTATTTGATAATCTCCCTCTGGTAAAATCGACCAATCTTTGTGCGGGAACTCTTTGAGTTTTGCCCGCCAGATTCCATGACTTTTGCTCGATTTGTTTTTGAAATTCAAGCCCTGCCAAGGGGCCTCTGTTTTTAAACTGAGCAAAATCTTCCAATTTAAGTTCGACTACAATACCTGAATTTGAAGTAGGTTGGTCTCTTTTTGACGGCGACCATCCATTGGTAACCACTTCCCCCGGAGCAGTTGCACAAGGAGCGATCACTCCCCCAGGACACATACAAAAAGAATAAACACCTCGCCCTCTAACTTGCCTTACAACACTATATGGGGCCGGAGGTAAATAGTCACTTCTACTTTTACAATGATATTGAATACTGTCAATTAATTGCTGACTGTGTTCAACTCTCACTCCCAAGGCAAAAGATTTGGCTTCAATTTCAATACCTTTTTTATACAATAATTCAAAAATATCTCTAGCCGAATGTCCTGTTGCTAAAATTATTTTATCAGAATTCAAAATATCTCCATTTTGAGTCTTGACTCCTACAACAGAATTGTTTTTAATCAGAATATCTTCAACTCTTGTACCAAAAATTACTTCACCACCATAATTGATAATGGTCTGGCGAATGGCTTGAATTATTTTTGGTAATTTATTAGTTCCAATATGAGGATGTGCATCTATTGCAATGTTTTTAGTGGCACCATGAGCAATTAAAAGATTTAAAATTTGATTGACATCGCCTCTTTTTTTTGAACGAGTATACAATTTTCCATCAGAGTAAGTCCCTGCACCTCCTTCTCCAAAACAATAGTTGGAATCTTCATTGACCAAATGATCTTTTGTAATGGCTACCAGATCCCTTCTTCTATCCTGAACATTTTTACCTCTCTCTAAAACTATAGGTTTGAGTCCTTTTTCTATCAATTTTAGGGCTGCAAATAACCCCGCCGGACCTGCGCCAATAATAATTACTTCTTTTGCCTTACTAACGTCATAATAATGTGGCAATTCAATCTGTTTTTCAATAAAATTTTCAAGTATAAAAACATTTAATTTCAAGTTGATTTTGACATTTCTTTTTCTGGCATCGATGGATCTTTTTAAAATTTCAATATGATTTATTTTTTGAACATCAATTCTTTTATTTTTAGCAACTACTAATTTTAACTCATCCAGATTTTGAGCAATTTGTGGTGATACCTGTATTTGTATTTCCTGTTGCATTGTATGATGTAAAAATTTTCTTTAAAAAAGAATTAGATAAAAAAGTTCCACACCAAGCCAAATCGAATTTTCCAATCAAGATAAGGATTGGATGGTGCTGAATAATAATCGTATCCGGTAAAACTTGAGTTGATATGTTGAAATTTTAAATATAACCTAATTGTTCTGATTTTGGCATTGATGAAAAAGTCCAACATTGGGAACCCTCCAATTTCTTGTTCGTTTTGAAGGTTAAATTCAGAGAGTACAGGATTGTAATTATTCATTAAATATTTACTGAAATAAGAAAAGGTAACTCCTGTTTGTAAATGAAGTGAATTGCCCTTAAATAAATTATTTGAATAATAAAACGTATTTCTCGTAATAAAATCCGGAACTCTAAAAATGTCATCACCACTAGCTACTTTTTGATAAATAAACTGATTGTCTAAAGCCCAATGACCAAATCTAAATTCCTTACTCAGTTTTAATTTTAAGTAATTTACAGTTTCCGAAGCTTGAACGGGTTTGGTTTGTTTATTAATGTCAGGAGCATCAAAATACGCATAATTGAAAATATTTGTAACTTGTAAAGAGGCATATAGCCATTTTTTAGAATCTATTTCAATGGCTAAATTGTTGGTTAGTTCATTTTTAAAATCATTTTGCCAGTTATAACTTTTATAGGCACTTTGGAATAATTGAAAATTAAAATTTGGAGATTTACTGTTGCTAAATGCTTTGGCCCTAATCACAAAGGAACTGTCAATTTGGTATTGAGCGGCTGCGGCTATATTAAACCCATGTAATTCGCCACTAATTATGGACGAGGCTTCCGCGTTAAAATTAAATTTCTTGAGTTTGGTATTCCATTCTCCACCCACTGCTACTGTATTGCCATTGAGGTTTGAACCAATAATTTCATCGGCATTTATAACAATACTTTTATAACTATAATTATAATCAAAAAAGTTGATCTTAAATTTTACTTCACCCAAAGTAATAGGCGATGTTAAAGAAAGATATGCCTCAGTAAAAAACTTTTCATAATCCAACCTGTCATCAACAGTTGAGGTAAATGACCTCCCGAAAATAGGATTGGCTGTAGTTTGATTGTATTCATAATGTTTAGTTTCATAATTTAATATATGACCAAATTTCAATTCGGAATCTATAATTCGAGTGGAATCATTCTTTTCCCAAATTTTATAGAAGTGATCAAAATAATACCGATTGCCACGAATATTGTTTTCGGCATCGGTAAAATTGGTTACCAACCTTGCTCTATCCTTAAAATTGGAATCGCCACTTTCAAAATTTTCTACAGATTCATCAGTTAATCCTCCATTTTGTTCATTGAGTATATCTTGTGCAGCCAAATGAGCATGAATATAATATTTTTTATTTTTGGTATGATAATTTATAGTGGCTTTGGTTTTACCATGGTCGCTCAAGGCATGTCTGTAATTACCTAATGAACGCAAACCTTGGTAACCAATTGAGGCGTTGAATTGTTTTGATAAATTAAAGGTAAATACGGCATCCAATACTTGTCCTTGTTCCAATCCGTTTTTGTAAAACAATACGGTAGTAGGTGTGGCTACATGATAATAGTTAATATCTTTTACTTCAGCATAATTAAAATGTTGTGCCCTCATACCCATAGTTGGCAACAATAAATTATTATCAAAAGTATAAGCCAAATGATTAAAGGTTTGTCCCTGATTGGCAAAGGCCATTAACTCTAAATTATCTTTTTTGAGATAATTCATTTTGTAATCTTTGTTGATCGTTAGGGAAGTGTCAACATAAGTTGTATCATATTTATAGCTAATTATTTTATAATCTGTGATATAAGCCTTTTCACTCAATTGGATGTCTACTTCATCGAGACTCAGTTTGGTAGAATCTCGAGGGTTTTCTTGAAATTGATTACTATATTGCCTCTGTTGATCATCGATAATCTGTGCAATTGAAGAAACAGAAAAAAATAATAAAAATAATAAAGTAAAATATTTAATCATTGTATTTTTTAATGTTGACAAAGGTAAATTATTTGCTTAAATAAATTGAAACCTATTTTTTACAATTTGTTATTTTTGAATAAGATATTTAATATGTTGGAATCAAATTATTCAAGCTGCAAATTAGAAGCAGGAACAGATGAAGCCGGTAGAGGTTGTTTGGCTGGCCCTGTTGTAGCAGCAGCGGTAATTTTACCTCATAATTTTAAGCATGAATTATTAAATGATTCCAAGCAGCTTACAGAAAAACAACGATTAATGTTGAAGCCAATAATAGAAAATGAAGCATTAGCATATGCAGTTGGATTTGTATATCAAAAGCAAATTGATCAAATAAACATTTTAAATGCGTCAATTTTGGCCATGCATAAATCAATAGACCAATTAATTGAAAAACCAGAGTTCATCATTGTTGATGGAAATAGATTTAAAAATTATAAGAAAATACCACATAAAACGATCATTAAAGGCGATGGTAAATACTTAAGCATAGCAGCAGCATCTGTTTTGGCGAAAACTTATCGGGATGAATATATGGAGAAAATTCATAGGGACTTTCCTGAATATCATTGGAAACAAAATAAAGGTTATCCAACAAAACAGCACAGAGAAGCCATTTCTAATTTGGGTATTACAATACATCATCGAAAATCCTTCAAATTATTAAAACAACAATATAACCTAGATGTATAACTAGTAAATTTCATTTTTCATTAAATTTACTTTTTAATATTAAAATATTTGTCCACCTTTAAACGAAAAATTTATTTTTTCAATTAATAATCATGATTAAAAAAACTTCAACGATCACGCTACTATTCATTGCTTTATTAAGCTGTAGTATTAAGAATGAAAAAACCAAAATTCTAAATTCGAAAGAAAATCAATCTCAACAAACCCTATATTATGGTGGCGACATCATCACAATGGATGGTGATATTCCTCAATATGCAGAAGCTGTTATAGAGCGAGATGGTAAAATAATTTATGTAGGAAAAAAAGCTAATGCCTTAAATAACTTTGCAGGAAAAACTTTAGAAGTAGATTTAAAAGGGAAAACCATGTTGCCTGGATTTATTGATCCACATGGACACTTTATGTCGGCGGTATTAATGGTCACTCAGGTAAATGTTGCTTCTCCGCCAATGGGAACAGTTACAGATATATCCTCTATGATTGAAAAGTTACAAGTCTTTAAAAAGGAAAAAAATATTCAAGATGGAGAATGGATTGTAGGTTGGGGATATGATCAAGATTTACTTACAGAAAAACGCCATATTACAAAATTAGATTTGGATGGAGCATTTCCAAATAATAAGGTTTTGATCATTCATATCTCCATGCATGGCGGAGTTTTAAACTCCAAAGCATTAGAATGGGCGGGTGTAGATAAAAACTATAAAACTCCTGAAGGTGGGGTCGTTGCACGTTTACCGGGCGGCAATGAACCAGCCGGTTTGCTGATGGAAATGGCCTATATGCCTGTTTTTGAAAAGCTACCGCAACCATCTGAAGATGAAATGATGGACCTAATGGAAGCGGCTCAAATGCAGTACACTAGCAATGGATATACGCATGCCGTAGAAGGTTTTACTCATATAAAAGACATGAATACTTTAAAAAGAGCTGCTAAGGAGAATAGATTTTTTATTGATATTATTTCGCTTCCTGGGTTTACAGAAATGGATAAATGGTTAAACAAATCTGAATACCCATTTGGGGAATACAATAATCGTTTAAAATTTCAAGGTGGTAAATTTACACTGGATGGTTCCCCACAAGGCTTAACGGCTTATATGGCAGAACCATATAAAGTTCCAGGGCCAAATGGTGAAATGAATTGGGTTGGTAATACCTCTATTCCTAAGGAAGAATTGGCAAAATTGGCTAAAACTATGGTAGATAATAATGTTCAAATTATGTTTCATGCCAATGGTGATGGAGCTATTGAAGATGCTATTTATGCTATAGAAAATGCAGGTATTACAG
>JAUXGV010000121.1 GCA_030621915.1 Flavobacteriaceae bacterium | reverse complement strand
TAAAAAAATTTAAATAAAGCCCTTATAAAATATAAGGGCTTATATAATTTACTTTTTTAATAAATCTCTAATCTCGACAAGTAATTCCTCTTGAGTGGGGCCTGAAGGAGCTGCTGGAGCTGGTTCTTCTTTCTTTTTTGTTTTGTTTATGCCCTTTATGATCATAAACATTACAAATGCCACAATAATAAAGTCAATTGTATTTGTTAAAAAATCACCCCATAACAAAGCAATTTCACCTTCAATTTTACCATCAGCACTTTCAATTCCTTTTGTAAGGACGTATTTCATTTCTTTGAAATCCGAATTGAAAATTAATCCAATTAAGGGTGAAACAATACCTCCGGTAAATGAAGTAATGACACTTTTAAAAGCTGCACCCATAACGAAACCTACTGCAATATCTACCAGATTTCCCTTCATGGCAAAATCTTTAAATTCTCTAAGCATTCCCATCTTTTAATTTTTATAGTTAATTATGTAGGCGAATTTAATAAAATTAATTGATTATTTTTCTTTCAACTCTTTGTGATATTGCCGTTATCAATTCATAAGATATAGTTTCTGATATTTTTGCCAATTCTTCGATAGTTTCTTGACTGTCAAAAACTATGACTTCGTCACCTTCTTTACAATCAATATTTGTAACATCCACCATAATCATATCCATACAAACGTTTCCGACGATTGTAGCCCTTTTATTATTAATGGAAACAAATCCCTTTCCTTTTCCTAATTTTCTATTGATTCCATCGGCATGACCAATAGCAATAGTGGCGGTTTTCATTTGATGATCTGCTATCAAAGCTCTGTTATAGCTTACACTTTCACCAATTTCAATTTGATTAATTTGTGAAATAACACTTTTAAGAGTCAATACATTTTTCAAGTATTTGGATTGCTTTGAATCATTGGCCAACCCAAACAATCCAATTCCCAATCTAACCATATCAAAATGAGCTTTTGGATAGTTCAAAATGCCAGAAGTATTTGTCATATGCATATCGGGTAAAAATCCAAAAATCCTTTCAAAAGTTACTGCAATATTTTCAAATTTCGAAATCTGCAACAAACTAAAATCTCTTTCGTTCATATCTTCCGAAGCAACCAAATGAGAAAAAAGGGACACCACCTTTATTGATTTATTATCTTTTAATAAAGAAAAAATATTTTCAATTTGATCCCTTGAAAACCCTAATCTATTCAATCCGGTATTAAACTTAATATGGATTGGATAATCGGTTAATTTTTGTTCTTCAGCTAACCTTAACATGTTTTTTAGAATGGAAATATTATAAATGCTTGGCTCCAAATTATAATCTATAATGGCAGCCAAATTTTCTTTTTGAGGATGTAAAACTATTATTGGAGTTTTAATTCCAGCCTTTTTCAGATGGACACCTTCATTACAATATGCAACCGCAAAATAATCAATATCATTCTGAATTATTTTTGCAATTTCAATGGCATCACTACCATAACCAAATGCTTTTATAACCGCCAAAACTTTCGTTTTTCCTTGAAGTTTTGATTTGAAATATTGCAAATTATGCCTGATAGCATTTGCATCTATTTCTAAAAAAGCAGGACTATAATTCATTTTCCTTCTTTTCTAAATTTTCCTTTTGAAGTTCCTTATAGTAGGCAGCTCTACTAAGGGGTTCGTACTCCTGAACCTCACCTAGCAAAACCAAATTGTCATTATCTACTATTCTATGACTGAAATGTGCTAAATTTCCAGTTTTAGTACAAACAGCATGGACTTTAGTTACATATTCGGCAGTAGCCATTAAAGCCGGCATTGGCCCAAATGGATTCCCTTTAAAATCCATATCCAATCCTGCAACAATTACTCTGACACCTCTATTAGCCAAATCATTACAAACTGAAACAATTTCATCATCAAAAAATTGCGCCTCATCAATTCCTACAACCTCAACATCATTTGCTAAAATTCTAATATTGGCTGATGATGGAACCGGAGTAGATCGAATTTCATTGGAATCATGAGAAACTACTTTTTCATCATCATAACGAACGTCAACAAGAGGTTTGAAAATTTCGACCTTTTGTTTGGCAAATTGGGCCCTTTTGAGTCGCCGTATTAGCTCTTCTGTTTTACCCGAAAACATCGAACCACATATTACTTCGATCCAGCCAAATTGTTCTGTATGATTTACTGTATTTTCAAGAAACATTTCGTAATTTTCAAACTTGAAATTATATTAAATAATCTATTGAAAGGTTTAGCAATAATTTTTCACTGCGATGATAGAACAAAAGTAATGAAAATCTTTAGTAGAATTTTCGTTTGAAAATAATAATTTTGTATCAAAGTGTAAAATGACTTAATCTATAAAATGGCTTTGGTTTATGAAAGAGAAATTGTTTTCGGATTTGAAAATTCTGGCGCAGGAGATTCTATCTTTGGAGAATTCTGAAGAAGTAAGCCAATTACGTGAAAAAATACAGACCATTTATAATCAGCTTATTATTATTGATTATTTAAATGAGAATCCTAAACATACAGATGAAACAGCAGCTATAGATCAACAGTTTACCAAGGAAATTGAATTGGATAAAGTTGAAGACACAATGAATTCTTCCTTTGAATTTGAAGAAGAAAAGGAAGATGATACTTTAAAAACCGATGATATAACAGATAATAATTACAAGGAGGTAATTGAAAATGAAGTAGTTATTGAAGAACAGTCCACAGATTCAGAAGACCTTTTTGTGCCAACATTTGATTCAATCAAAGATGACTTTAGTCAGAAGGAAGAGTTTAAAGACACCATTTCACTTGACGAAACCGAAAAACTCTTTGAAACAAAAAAAGAATCTGCCAAACAATTGTCATTAAATGATAAATTGTTAAATAATAGTATTCAGGTGGGTTTAAATGATAGGATTGCCTTTGTTAACAACCTTTTTAATTTTAGTCAAATAGAATTCAACAAGGTTTTATCTACGCTGAATGATATTGAAACCGAAACCGAAGCCAAAAGTTATATTCAAAATACCTTAAAAAATAAGTATAATTGGACCGGAAAAGAGGAGATTGAAGAAAGGTTTGTATTATTGATTGAGAGAAAATTTTTATAATCATTAATTATTTTTTTTATGATTTTTCTTTTTCTTTTTTGATTTTTCATTTTCTGTTTTAATTCCAAATGGAGCCATTGTATTTACGATACCACTTTGAAGTGTTTTCCAAAAATAATTACCTAAGCCTTTATATTCAGTTCTGGTATTTTCCATTGTAACCTTGCGTATTTTATTATTTTTCCCAGGATTCGACTCTCTAACAACATGATTTAAAGTCCAACTTAAGAAACTGTTTTCTTCAACAGAATTTGCTTTAAATACTTCCGCTTCTAAGTCATGATATAACATGGTCATTTTTCCACTTGATGAAATTTCATTTGCGGAAGCATTAAATGTTAGTTTGTCAAGATCGCCTCTTAAAACTTTCAATCCCAACACCGGAAAAAGAGCTGTATCAAACAAATATAATTTTGCCTTACCCAGACTACCGGCAAAATAGAAGGTATCTTCATAATCTTTTAATGGGAAATTCATATTAACTTTCATAGCAGCCTGTTCCATAAATTTCGCATTTATATTTACTTTCATCGGGTTTTCTCTAAAGGCCTCTATTGAAGTTATATTAGTAATTTGTGCAGAAATATCATCTATGGATAATTTCATGGATAAATTTCTTTTATCTAGTCGATGTTCTAATTTAAGATTTCCGTTGTTTACAATTACACTTTGAATATGCAATGGCATTTCTAATTTTTTTAAAGCAAGATGAGGTAGTTTGGGCCTTTTATCCATATCAAATGGTTTTCTTTTATCTTTATAAATATCAAGATCTAAACCATCAACCAATACACTGTCAATAAAAACTCCTTCATGATTCAGAGTTTTGAAAAAATTATAATTGAAAAGGTTTAATTCATCAACGTGAATGCCAATAATATCGTTATTAAATTTGTAAGTATTTGCTAACTTAGCTGGTTCCATTAAAGGTTTTAAATCAAGATTTTTAAAACTGACCATTTTTTCTTCAAATTGAATTTGAACCGTGTCTATGGAAAACTGAAAGTGAGTATCTTCAAAAGTCAATTCAATATTGTTAATTTCGATAGCTTTTTCAATAGGCTTTAATTTAAAAAGATGTTCTTGATACTTCTCTAATTTGAATCCTGTTGACTCAAAACTTAGAGGGTTATTTTGAAACATTACCTTATTGTCAGAAATGTCAATTTTTTGATAATGAAGATAATTAAACTTAATTTTTTTGATACTTAATCCATTTAATTTTTCAATTACAATGGAATCAATATTAATTGGTAATTGTTTGCTAGTATCTTTTTTAACAATTTGTCGATTTTCGAATTGTTGAATTAATAAGCTATCAATAATGAGTTGATTGATTTGTATTGTTTTTGAAAATAGAAGTTTTATCACACCAATTTTATTCAATTTTAGGGTTGAAACTTTTATTTTAATAAGATCTTTTTCCTGAGTATTACCCGCCTTTAATTCACCATAGAACTCTGAAGAGGGCGCGAGGGATATATTTTCCAATCGAATCGATCCAGAGAACAATTTGAAATCGACGTTAGCCACTTTGGTGATATAATTATCGGTATTATTTTTTAATAAAAATTCGTCCAACTTTTGTTCAATCAAAAAAGATAGGATTATGTTTATTGATAGAAATAAAAGAATAATTAGCGATAGTATGACAATACTTTTTCTCTTCTTTAATTTTTCGTACATAAGGGGAAACTAGATTTATTACATTAAAGATAATAAATAAAAAAACAATTGCTATTTTTCAATTTCGCAGGTTAAATTTTCAATAACTTTTTTACTATTTCCAATGAATATTTTGTCATTTAAAATAAATACGGGTCTTTTTAAAAAGGTGTATTCCTGTACTATTAATTGTTTATAATCGGTTTCGGATAAAGGTTCAACTTTTAATTTCATTTCTTTATATTTTATCGCACGTCGGCTAAAAAGTGATTCATAGGATCCGGAAAGAGCTTTCATTTCTTCAAGCTGATGAATAGTGATAGGTTCTGTTTTAATGTCTTGAATATCGAATCCCTCTAAATTTATTGATTTTAAAATTCGTTGACAAGTACTACAGGTCTTAAGGAAATAAATTTTTTTCATAAAGATAAATTTTTAATTAAGGCATTTTCGTTGAAAGATTAAAGTAAGGAAACTATTATTATTTGTAAAATTACAATCTGGAAACAGAAAATTATATATTTTTATCAAAAAATAACGATGGATCACCAATTTGACATTTTAAAGAAAAATAGAAATCTGATATTGAAAGTTATCGATGGGTTTTCAATGGATCAATTAAATAAAATCCCCGATGGATTTAACAATAATGTTGTTTGGAACCTTGCACATTTAATGGTAACTCAACAGCTCTTATGTTATCAATTTTCAGGTTTAGAAGTAGCTGTTTCTGATGAAATGATTGGCCTATTTAGAAAAGGGACTTCCCCCAAGAAAGTAGTTTTATCAGCTGAATTTGACGAAATAAAAAAGCTCTTTATAGAATTACCATTACAATTTGAAAGGGATTATTCCGATGGAATATTCAAATCCTATCATGAATATACTACCAGTTTGGATGTTACACTAAGTGATATTCGTTCAGCAATATCTTTCAATAACTTCCACGAAGGAATTCATCTAGGAACTATTTTAGCCTTAAGAAAATTAATTTAAAATGGACATATTTACAATAATTAGTATCCTGGTTGTTATATCTGCCACATTTGGTTATATCAATGCCAGATTTATGAAGCTGCCAAATACCATTGGATTGATGTCGATTACTATTTTATTCACTTTAATTGTTCTGGCATTAAGTTATTTTGATGATACCTTATTGGAAAAAGAAAAGGAATTAATTTCCGAAATTGATTTTGAAACGGTCTTGTTGGATATCATGTTAAGTTTTTTACTTTTTGCCGGAGCCTTGCATACTAGTTTTCAACAGTTAAAAGTGCAACGAAAACCTATATTGGCCTTCGCTACTTTGGGTACAATTACTTCTACTTTTATAGTGGGTGTATTTATTTATTACTTATTACAGATTATTGATTTAAGGGTAGATTTTATTTATTGTTTGTTGTTTGGTGCTCTGATTTCTCCTACGGACCCCATTGCTGTTTTAGGAATTTTGAAACAAGTTAATGCGCCTAAAAAATTAGAAACTAAAATAGTAGGAGAATCTTTATTCAATGATGGTGTAGGTGTTGTTATTTTTTTAACAATATTTCAGATTGCCAAAGGCGGAAGTGACATTACTTTTGGGCATGTTGCCGAAATGTTTGTTGTAGAAGTGATTGGTGGAATAGCCCTAGGATTGGCATTGGGCTGGATAACGTATCGATTATTAAAATCTATTGATGATTATGATATTGAAGTAATTATAACTATAGCTGCAGTAATGGGCGGTACCGTTTTGGCTCAAAAATTACATTTGTCTGCTCCTTTAGCCATGGTAACGGCTGGACTGTTAGTGGGCCATGATACAATAAGAAATACCTCTATGAGTGAAGTGACAGAACAATATGTCGATAAATTTTGGGAATTAGTAGATATACTATTAAATACCATTTTATTTGTAATGATTGGCATGGAAATTCTGGTGTTGACGTTTGATATGGAATATATATTGGCCGGAATATTAGCGATTCCATTACTTTTATTTGCGCGTTTTTTGTCTTTGATGTTACCTATAAAATTCTATGCTAAAAAATTGGATTTTGTGCCTAAAACAAATTTAATCATGACTTGGGGTGGTTTACGAGGTGGAATATCTATAGCCTTGGCTCTGAGTCTCTCACAGGAAATGCATCGTGACTTATTTCTAGTGATAACCTATATTGTGGTTGTTTTCTCTATTATTGGACAGGGGTTGACAGTTGGTAAATTGATTAAGAAATACACAAAAGAAGAATAAGAGCTATGGTTGAATTTGGAAATTTATAAAATATAAAGCGCGACACAAGATGTTTAGTTTTATTTGTTGAGATTGAATAGGTTTAAAAATTATAATTGACTCCTAAACCGAAGACTTCCCTAACTTGAAATCCACTATAGGCATTGTCATCATAAACAGTTTGAATTGTTAAATTCGTTGAAAATACATCATTGATTTTCATTACCAGATTCATGGTATAATCAATATCGATATTTTGCGGCTTATCCAAATAATTTGAATATATAGAAAAAATATTTTCCATGGATATATTTTTCATCAAATCAAATTTATAATAGGTTCTAATGTTTAAACCAAATTCAAATAGAACTGAGTCCCCCGGAGCTACACCAAAAGTTTCAAATTCATTACTTGATTCATAATAAACATTATTTTCATCGTCGTCATTTATTGTAAATATTTCATCTATTATAAATGTAAACTTTGCTGTTAGAGGAGAAAGATTTACATTGAAATTTTTACTTTTTTTCCAGTAAAAACCAGGTCCAAAGCTCCAATATGCAGGTTTAAACAGGCCCGCTATTGGGAAGTCTTCATTGTTACCCACAAAATCATCATTATAATCATATCCATCGGTAAACTGAGTTCTAAAATTCATAAAAACAGAAAAATTCCAATTCTTTTTCCATTTTTTCCCAAGAATAGAATTCAACTCGAATCTATCGCTCGATTTTCGTAGACCATCATCTTCGGTATTTGTTAAGCCATAAACAGTCAATAATTTGTTATCCAGACTCCAAACTCCTTTTTTATAATTGAAATCGTAATTTAGATCCAAATTTCCGGCAAAAGAATTATCTCCACCAGGTTGCCAATTTAAAAAGGCAGATTGATTGATTAACAATGTAATTTTCCCGTCAGTATCCCAGCCATCTGGAATTGTATCAGTTTCAGATATAGTTTGTGAGTAAATAGAACTTGTAAAAATTATCAGCAATAATAAAATAAGTTGTTTTTTCATTATAAAAGTGGTTTCATTGAAGGTTTAAATAATAGTATTTTTTTTAAATTTTTAATTTTGAGAATTCAATGACATTAAATATTAATGTGTTACTCCTATTACAAAGTGAATTTAAGGCAGATTCTATCCAACAATAATATTTGAACCTCTATTTCTATTTATAGAGAATAGTTTAAACCAAATAACCAATACGATTGTAATTTGTTATCAACGCTATCAAATGTTGCATCTGGATCCGATTCCAAAGCATAATTAAGGGCTTCTTGTTTATTCTTTCTCAAACCTAAATCAAACCCAATACCAATTCCTTTCCAAAAAGTATAGGCAAAGGAGTTGGTCCATGTCCAGTTTGAATAATCCGAACCTTCATAACTTTGGAAAATAGAAAGATTGGATTTGAAATTTAAATCACTAATTGTTTTGGTATAATCTGCCACAATTTTGGCACCCAATGATGATTCATAGATACTTTCTCCACTGCTAAAAACAAAGTTATAGTTCAAGGGGTGAACCACAACAAATAAGTCGCTTAAAGGAGTCCAGGTTGCTCCTATACCCAGGTCAAGATATCCGGGATCATTAAAATTGTTAACCAGGGTTGAGCGATACTCTCCCAAACCTGAAATTGCAAATTTGCCACTTAATTTATGTCCGTATAATGAAGAAATATTAAAAATATCTGTTGCAACTTCATAATTACTACTATCAGAATCATCATCCTTATCATCAAATTTTATCCAACTCAAATTAATATTGGTTTCATTTTTCCAAAAAAACTTTTCTCTATCGAGATTAGCAATCGCATTAATGTTAAAACCAAAATTCCCAACCGAAGAGTTGGGTGTTTCTTTTGAATACCAGTTGTTAAATCCGGAAATACTTCCTCCAATAGTGCCAAAAGCCTTTATTTCCCATCCCGGTAATGCATCTATTTGACTTTGTAATACATCTGCTTTAGATTGTAAGGCTTTTATTGAATCTTTTTTAATACCAAGCTCAGATTCCAATTCTTCTTTGGTTTGAGCATTCACCATTGTAACAGATACAATTAGTGTGATTATCAATATTATTTTTTTCATTGGGTTAGTTAATTTAAAATTG
>JAUXGV010000206.1 GCA_030621915.1 Flavobacteriaceae bacterium | reverse complement strand
TAAATATTGATATGAATTTTGGCAAAGTTCATCATATTTTCCGATATTTAACGATCAATTATGTTTATGTCCCTCAATAAACCCCTTCTGATTCTGTTGATTTTACCCCTGATTTCCTGGGGACAGGATAGTATTTCTACCAATTCAAACTCAAATTTTGACGTCAATCAAAAAACAATAAAAATTAAATCTGCTCCGGTTATTTTAGAATCAGACACCTTGTTTTTTATCCATAGTGATATAAATGCTTATCCGGTTGAATTGCGAGCAAGGGAAATTTCTGAACGATTAAATACTTTGACAAAAGAATATAATATTGTACAAGATAGTGTGTATTTAAAGGCATCCGATAATTTTGTCAAAGTAATGTTCAATGATCAATTGGCGTTTGTAACCACACGCGTTGAGGCAAATATTAGCAATATAGATATGTATTTGTTAGCAGAACAAAGAATGGTTGCTTTGCACAATAGTCTTAATAGTATAGAATCCTTATCACCTAAGGAATGGTTGAAACGGATAGGCTTTTTTGCTTTGTCACTGGCATTATTAATTGGATTCATAAAATTAATAAATTGGTTATTCAGACGATTGAATGTACCTTTGTCAAAAATTGAAAAAAGCTTTTTAAAAAAGAATCGCAATATTTTAAAGTATTTTATTCCCAAGGATACTGTGAATATATTTGTTTTTTTGGCTAAAGCGATTCGGATTGCTTTGATTGTAATTATTTTATTGGTCTATGCCCCATTTATGTTTAGTTTCTTTCCCTTTGCCGAACATATTGTGCATCTTTTCTATGGTTATATTTCAAAACCTGTGAATTATATTGTTTTTGGTTTTATTGATTTTCTACCTTCCATGTTCTTTATTGTTATCATAGCCTATGTTGCCCGCTATATGGTGAGGGTACTGAATGATATATCATCAGATGTGGAAATAGGTAAATTCAAAATCAAAAATTTCCATAAAGATTGGGCCAAACCCACAGGTAAAATTCTGGGATTATTTATTTATGCCATGTCTTTGGTTTTAATTTTCCCATATTTACCGGGTTCAGGAACTTCAGCTTTTCAGGGGGTTTCCATATTTATAGGTGCCATTATCTCATTTGGATCTACATCGGCCATAGCGAATATAATTGCAGGAGTTGTCATCACATATATGCGTCCGTTTCAAATAGGAGATAGGGTGAAGATAGATAATATAGTGGGAGACGTATTGGAGAAAACAATTTTGGTGACTCATTTAAGAACTACCAAAAATGAAGATGTTACCATTCCGAATGCCAATATTTTGATCGGTAATATTACCAATTATTCTCAAAATGAAGAAAAAAAAATCATTTTACATACAACGATAACACTGGGTTATGATTTGCCCTGGCAAAAATCCAATGAGCTATTATTAAAGGCCGCTAACAAGACTCAATACGTTGATAAAAAGCCTATTCCTTTTGTATTGCAAACCAGTTTGGATGATTATTATGTTTCCTATGAATTGAATGTTTATACACAAGAAGCCAAGAAAATGCCTTTTATTTACTCTGAAATACATAAGAATATTTTGGAGGTATTTAACGAGGCAGGTGTTGAAATTTTATCTCCTGCTTATATGTCGGCTAGGGATGGCAATTTAACTACAGTTCCTAGCCAATTGAAACCAGATTCAAAAGGACCTATTGTAAAGTTAGTGGATCATTTAACAGGTAGGAATCAAAAAATTAAGACTTCAAAGCCAGATAAGTCTGAAAATCAATAAGATTAAATAAATTTAATGACAATTATAAGAATTCAAATAATTTGAGATTTGAATTTTATTTGGTTGTTAAGATAAGTAAACTTTTAGCTATATTTTTACTTGATTATTCTTAACTTATTGAGCTGATAGATTATAAACCTCAAAACCAATTTTTATGGATGATCATGTATATAAAAAAATAGAGATTACCGGAACTTCTAACATTTCCAGTGATGATGCGGTAAAAAACGCCATTTCCAGAGCTTCAGAATCCATTCAACATATAAGATGGTATGAAGTTGTAGAAACAAGAGGTTCCATTAAAGATGGAAAAATTGATCGTTGGCAAGTAACTCTGAAACTTGGTTTTACCATGAATTAAAATTAATAAATTCTTCATTAATTGTATAAGGCAGACTTGATTATATGAAATCAGTTGGCATAAATTAATTGGTTCTTATATTTCAATTTATTTTGTACCTTTATAACAATTATTATATCAGTACTCTCCTGTAATAGTTTTTAAAACCTTTCAATAGGTTGTTTCACTAAACCATATTCATTTGACCATTATTGGGAATTTCTATAAAAGTTATTTCAAATACTGGAATGATTTTAATTCTGGGCTTTCATGTCAGATTTAAAAATCAGGAATCTATTAGATTATGGAATTAAACAACCCAAAAATCAAAACTGAATTTATCAGACTCGGTAAGCTAAAAAAGCTTTTGAATGAAATGCAAGAAAGTTTATACACCCGACATATCAATGGTTTAAATTCTTTACAAACTTTGAATAGTTTGGGTAAGAATAAAACCAACGCTTATGGCTATGATTTGGATGGAAATGAATATGAGAACGACACAAAATCATTCTATCGTAGGAAAAGATTGAGGCATAAATTGAAGAGAATTCTCAAGGAATTAAAATTTGCAAAAAAGAATTTAAAAAATTATCAATCATTAACTTTCAGAGAAAAAGAAGTTATTCGATTATTGGCAAAGGGATATAATAATCCTGAAATAGCCATACAATTGTTTATAAGTCGAAGTACCGTTGAACAGCATAGAAAAAACATCAATCGAAAGCTAAATATAAAATCTTTTATGGACCTTATGCACTATGTTTACGCATATAATTTGGTGTGAATAGTTTTCTTTCCATTGATGAAATAGTTTGAATGTAAACTTATAATATTCAGACTAATAGGAGTTATGATTAGATTGGATAAAAACTGGAATGATTTATTTGAACCCTATCTCTTTAATTCCTTTATGACTTACTTTAATGGCTTCCAAAGGCATCATGTTAAAAGTTCTATCTTGCTCCACCATATAATATTTCATGCCAGATAATTTTTTATTGGCAAGAATTCTGGCAAAATCAATATTTCCATTTCCTACAGGCGCAAACTTACCTTCATCATCCATGTCTTTCACATGCCAAATAATAAATCTTCCAGGATATTTGTTAAAATAGGCCACAGGATCAGCACCGGCTTTTGTTACCCAATATAAATCCATTTGAAAATTTACGTGTTTAGGATTGCAATTTTCTAATAAATACTCAATAGGGACAAATCCATCTTTGTCTTTAGTAAATTCTATAGCATGATTATGGTATAATAATTTCAGCCCTGCTTTATGGCATCTTTCCCCCAAGTTATCCAAGATTTTTGTCATTTTTTTGGTGAGACCAGCAGTACCTGTTTCTTCAGATTTCTTAAATGCACTATACATCCCCATTGGTGGAATTGGCACCACAAAATATTCAAATCCCGCAGCCTTGGCATCGGTGAACATCTGATCTGCATTATCAAAATTTATAGCTGCCTGATGTGTACTAATAGGTTTTAATTTTAATTCCTTAAGTAATTTTTTAAAATCTTGTGGAGACATATTATAATACTTGCCCTCTTTATAACCTGCGGCTTCAATGTTTTTATACCCTGCATCGGCAACAGCCTGAAGAGTAGCTTTGACATCCTTACTCATGTCATCCCTCACCGTATAAAGTGCCAAGCCACCAAATTTTCCTTGAGCATTAATCATAAAAGAACCTCCTGCAATAAGAGTGAGTATTAAAAGTTTACCTGTTATTTTGAAAAAAGAAGTATTCATAGCTCTATATAATTAAGGGGCTAAAAGTAATAAAATTAAAAAATAGATTACATATTTTTAAGAATTAAAATGCCTATAAACTTTTAAAGTAGGTATTATTATTTATATGAATTCATTTAACTTTACTTCATAAATAAAACTTATGTGGAAACCCCAAAGTAAATTATTAATTATTCTGGCTTTTTTTGCTATTTATGTTATTTGGGGTTCTACTTATCTTCTAAATAAAATAGCGGTCCAGGAATTACCGGCCTTTATGTTGGCATCAGTTCGATTTATAATTTCTGGCGTGTTGATATTAGGAATTGCGAAAGTGTTAAAATTTCCAATAGCAATATCAAAAAGACAATTTAAGAATACTGCAATTGCTGGATTTCTATTCTTGACATTCGGTAATGGAGTTGTTGTATGGGCTTTAAATTATGTGGATAGTGGTTTTGCTGCTGTAGAAATTTCGGCCCAGCCTCTGGTGGTTCTTCTTTTAATGCGCATCTTGCAGTCCAAGAAAATTAGACCTATGTCTATGGTTGGTGTCGTTTTGGGAATGTTAGGTATTTATTTATTAGTGAGTCAGAATCATCTATTAATGAATGAGAATAGTGCTTTAAGTATAGGTCTTATTTTTTTATGTATGGTTAGTTGGTCTTATGCAAGTTTGTTTGTTGGTAAAGCTGATTTACCTGCTAATTACTTTGTAAACACAGGTTATCAAATGACAAGCGGTGGATTGATGCTGATGATAGTAAGTCTAGTTTTCGGTGAAACATGGATCAGCCCAATTCAGTGGTCAAAACCTGTTATTTGGTCAATGATAATACTTATTATTTTTGGAAGTATTGTGGCATTTACTGCATTTAATTTTCTTTTGAAGACGGTTTCACCCGAAAAAGTAGCCACATGTACTTATGTAAACCCTATAATTGCTCTAATACTTGGTTGGTATCTATTGGATGAGA
>JAUXGV010000165.1 GCA_030621915.1 Flavobacteriaceae bacterium | reverse complement strand
GGTAATTATTTATTTTCCATATATTTACAAAACAACCTACTGAGCGATGATTAACTTTTTTAGAAAAATTAGACAACAATTGTTAGCTGAAAGTAAATTCAGTAAATATTTTATTTATGGAATAGGCGAAGTAATTCTAATTGTTATTGGAATTTTACTCGCTTTATATTTAAATAATATAAATAGCGAACAAAAATCAAACCTTGTTGAAATTAAATTACTTAATGAATTAAAGGCCAATATTAAAAGCAGTATAAAATCATTTGAAAGAACACTTGAATCAGAACAAGAATATTTAGGGTATAATTTATTGATCTTGGATTATTTAGATAATAAAAAACCTTATGACGATAATCTTCTAAAGCCTTTTGCTACATATTTTTGGACTGTTTCTTCGAATCCGATTTCAGGCGGTTACACCTATTTAAAATCAAAGGGAATCGATTTAATAACTAATGATAGCTTACGAAAAAACTTAAGCGTTTTATTCGAAAATGAATTTTTAATCATTAAAGAAGAAAATCAGGTTTGGGCAAATAACTTACAGCAAAATATTTCTTATCCTTACCATGTCAATCACTTTAGGAGGTATTTTTTGCATGATAGTATTTCAGGAGATATTGAAGTGGCAAAACCCTTTAACTATAATGCACTAATTAACGACGATAAATTCAAAAGTATTAACACCGAAATCATTTCAAATAGAAATTGGAATATTATGAGCTTACAGGAATTAATTATCAAATCAGAAATCATTGTAAAGGAGATTGAAGAAGAATTGGAAATTTTAATAAAGAAGTAACAAAAGGCTAACAACCAATATGAACCTCTACCAATTCAACATGCTACCAAGATAACAAACTAAAGTCAGTTTGGAGCTGTGGCACGTTCATAGATAACTATAGGTCCTATACCAAAAGAACAAATCTATACGGGATTGAAATACTTATGTTGATATAAAGATCATAAAAAATGCTCAAATTCAACAATAAAATGAGGCTATAGTACCTAATCGGATCAGTTCTCGAACTCTTTTTATATAAACCAGCTAGACATATCTATTAAAATAAAAAGTGAAAAATTGTATCAGTAAAAAATAAATTCTAACTACTTTAGTGAAACTTAAGTCAATTGTTAAACTCAATGATGATTTCCATAATTTGAATCCTTATAATCGACTGATAACATCTCTAAATTATGTTAGAATATGATGCAATTGTAATTGGCTCTGGAATTTCCGGAGGATGGGCTGCCAAAGAATTGTGTGAAAAAGGTTTAAAAACACTTGTTTTAGAAAGAGGTCGGAATATTGAACATATAACAGACTATACAACAGCCCATAAGCATCCATGGGAATTTAACCATAGGGGGCGGATGAGTAAAGAATTTAGAGATAAAAACCCTTTGATATCTAAAGCAGCAGGATTTGCCGAGGATACAGCTCATTTTTTTATTGAAGACGATGATCATCCCTATGTGCAGGAAAAGCCATTTGATTGGATCAGAGGTTATCAGGTAGGAGGAAAATCATTGACCTGGGGAAGAGCCTGTCAACGATGGAGTTCTAATGAATTTGAGTCACCTTATAAAAACGGTTATGGAATTGAATGGCCCATCAGTTATGACGATATATCTCCTTGGTATTCTCATGTTGAAAAGTTTATAGGTGTATGTGGAAATAAAGATAATATTGAGGCTATGCCTGATGGAGAATTTTTACCACCATTTGATTTTAATTGTGTAGAACATTATATAAGCAATAAAATCAATGAAGACTATCCGGAAAGACACTTGGTTCAAGGTAGATGGGCCCAATTAAGTGAGCCTCAGGAAATTCATTTGCAACAAAACCGTAGTAAATGCCAGTCGAGAAACCTATGTATGAGAGGTTGTCCATTTGGGGGTTATTTTAGTTCTGTTTCCTCAACGCTTCCCTGGGCAGAAAAGACCGGAAATCTTACAATTAGACCCTTCTCTGTTGTACATTCTATTTTATACGATGAAAAATCGGGAAGAGCTTCTGGTGTAAAAGTAATTGATACCAATACCCAAGAGGAAATTATTTATAAAGCCCGTATTATTTTTGTAAATGCCTCAGCTTTAAATACGAATCTTATTTTGCTCAATTCAAAATCCACACGATTTCCTAATGGATTGGGTAATGATAATGACCTTCTTGGAAAATATATTTGTTTTCATATTTATAGGGGGAATGCAGGAGGAAAAATTGATGGTTTTGATGACAAATATTATTATGGAAAAAACCCTACAGAACCCATTTTGGCAAACTACAGAAATCTAAAAGAACAAGAAATGGACTTTGTTGGTGGCTATACCACCTTTTGTGGAGCTTATCGGGTACGTAAAACCAAACGTAGCAATTCTGATGTCCAAATTGGAGCCAACTTCAAACATGCTTTAAGTGAAGCAGGAAATTGGTATATATACATGTATATGCAGGGAGAGACAATCCCCAAAAAAACGAATCAAGTATATCTAAGTGAAGATAAAAAAGATCAGTGGGGAATTCCACTATTAGTTACTGACGTTGGATATGATGAAAATGATGATAAAATGGTCAGGGATTTTTTAGAACAAAGTTATGAGATGTTGGAAAAAATTGGATGTACTGATATTCACTCAAATGACAATAAACAACCACCTGGCTTAGACATACATGAAATGGGTGGCGTAAGAATGGGTAAAGACCCAAAAAATTCCTTACTGAATAACTGGAATCAAATGCATCATTGTAAAAATGTTTTTGTAACAGATGGTGCTTGTATGACCAGTACCGGAAATCAAAGTCCATCAATACTCTATATGGCACTAACAGCGAGAGCCGCAAATTATGCAGCTGAAGAATTTAAAAAAGGAAATCTATAAAATAAAATTAATGAAAAATAAAGTTGGTATTGGAATTGTCGGATCACAATTTATTTCTTCTATTCACGCAGAGGCTTTAAAATCTGTTCCAGATGCTCAAATTGTTGCGGTGATGTCACCAACAGCCGGTAATGCCAAAGAATTTGCTGCTAAGCATAACATTCCGAATCATTTTACTAAGATAGATGATATGTTGTCTCTGAAAGAAATCGATATGATCATTATAGGTGCACCTAATAATGTGCATTGTGAAATAACTTTAAAAGCGGCATTGGCAGGAAAACATATTGTCGTTGAAAAACCTTTGTGTATGAATCTTGCAGAAGCAGACCTTATGATCAATACATGTAAGGAAGCTAAAGTAAAATTGATGTATGCTGAAGAATTATGCTTTACACCAAAGTATGTAAGACTTAAACAATTATTAGATGAAGGTACCTTAGGGAAACCAATATTATTGAAACAATCAGAAAAACATGATGGGCCTCATGCTGATCATTTTTGGGATGTTGAAAAATCAGGGGGTGGTGTAACCATGGATATGGGATGCCATGCCATTCAATTTTTCAGATGGTTGAACAATAACAAGCCTATTAAATCTGTATATGCCCAAATGTCAACAAGTGTGCATAAAAACAAGACCATTGGCGATGATAATTCAATCATTATTATTGAATTTGAAAATGGTGTTACAGCAATTGCAGAAGAAAGTTGGACCAAATTGGGAGGTATGGATGATAGAGCAGAAATTCATGGTTCAGAAGGTGTTGCCTACGCAGATGTTCTACAAGGAAATTCAATTCAAACCTATAGCAAAAAAGGTGTTGGCTATGCAGTTGAAAAGGCTGGTAATACGGTTGGATGGAGCTTTACTATGTATGAAGAAATATGGAACTACGGATTCCCTCAAGAATTTGCTCACTTTGTAGATTGTGTAAAGCACGATAAAGAACCTTTGGTAAGCGGTGAGGATGGAAAAGCGGTTTTAGAGATTATTTTTGCCGCTTATGAGTCTGCAGGGGCGGGTAAAAAAGTAATGATACCTTTTAAAACAGATGCAGACAAACCCTATATGCTTTGGAAGAAAAGAACTGAGAAATGAAACGAAGAGAAGCCTTAAAACTAACTTCCAGCTTAATTGGAACTGCCATAATTGGATCAGAAATGTTTTTATTGGGATGTGCCAATAGAGATGAATCAACAAATCTATTTTCTAAATCGAATATTTTACTATTAGATGAGGTAGGAGAAGTGATCCTGCCAAGAACTGAGCAATCCCCAGGAGCTAAAGATTCTAAAATAGGAATGTTTATGGTATCCATTGTTACAGAATGTTATGATAAAAAGGAGCAGAATATTTTTAAGAACGGTATTGAGAAATTGAATCGAATTTCAAGAAAGAGGTATAAAGGTGAATTTTTAGAACTTGATCAAGAACAAAAATATGATCTTATAGCCACACTAGATATAGAAACAAGAGATTTTAAGGATGATGAAACCCCGCATTTTTTTCCAATGATAAAACAACTTACAATCTGGGGTTATTTTACTTCAGAAATGGGAGCAACCAAAGCTTTACGATACAATCAGAATCCAGGAAAATTTATTGGATGTATTCCATATAAAAATGGAGATAAAGCTTGGTCGTGATATGAAAATTCAATACTGCATTGATTATGAAGAAATGAGCCTTATGGCCAGTAATTCTTTTATTTCTGATCTAAAGGCCAATTCAATACGGTTTGTCTGCGTTGCTACGGGTAATTCCCCAACAGGCACCTACAGTAGATTGGAGAAAATCTATAATGTTCATCCTGAATATTTTAAAGAATTGAGCATTGTAAAATTGGATGAATGGGGTGGATTAAAAGACAATGACCCTAATTCTTGTGAATACTATGTCAGACATAAAATTCTTCGACCCTTGCATATAGCAGAAAATCAATACGTATCATTTAAGAGTGATGCTGCAGATTCTCAGGTAGAATGTGATAGGGTACAAAGTCAAATTGATGCATTGGGGCCTATCGATATTTGCATTTTAGGCTTGGGAAAAAATGGTCATATTGGTTTCATTGAACCTTCAGAACTATTGCCAATTGGGTGTCATGTTGGTCAATTATCTAGTAGCTCAAAAAACCATCAGATGGTTGAGAAAATGAGATTTAAACCTGACTATGGACTAACTCTTGGTTTAGGAGATCTATTTCGATCAAAAAAAATAATCTTATTGGTAACAGGAGATAATAAAGAAAAAATAATTGAAAAACTACTATCAAAAAAAATCACAACCCAATTACCAGCTTCATTGTTGTGGCTTCACGGCAATGTAGAATGTTATATAGATTCTGAAAGTCTGGTTTAAATAACTTATTTTCTTTAAAAACATGGCTTAGCTAAATTGCACCTCTTTTTGTTGCAAGTCTACATTATCTAAATATTTAGTACCTTAGATTAATGAAGTCACTAGTAATTGTTTTTACTTTTTTTTATGTCATTCCTGCACATGCTCAATTATCGGATAGCGGTTATGCAGAACACTTTATAGCAGGATTAGCTATTGGAGGAATTACATCATATTTGGTATATAGAAAAACGGATAATAAATGGAAATCATGGGCGATTGGTGCTGGAGCATCTACAATAATTGGACTTACTAAAGAATTGATTGACCCATATATCGGTCGAGACAGAAATGGAGGTGATTTTAAATATACCGTTCTTGGTGGAGCAATAGGTGCCAGTATTGTATTCCCATTAAATAAGAAGAAACCCAAGGAAGTAGCTTATTTATTTTAAGTATAACATGTAGGTTTTTATTTATCAAACCAAGCATCATAGTTATTTAGTAAGCATTTTTTTATGACACAGTGTGTCGCATTCAAAACCTTAATTTGGTGATACCTTTGTCTAGAATTAATAATTTTAAAAGACTTCTCGGTGGATTTGAGGGGAAATATTGAGGGGCTTTTAATAAGTTTTGAAAAAGAGATTAAATTAGGTTTGGTTTTAGAGTCAGTTATAGAAATATGACTGGCTTTTTTTATTTTCCCTATATTTACGCCTATGATAATAAATTCAGAAAAATTGATCTTGAATGAAGAAGATCTTATTAACTTTTGTAAAAAATGTAAGAAAGAACAAAAAAAAATTGTTTTGGCTTCAGGTGTGTTTGATGTTTTACATGAAGGACATTTGAAATTTTTAGAAGAGGTTAGAGGTTATGGCGATGTCTTAATCGTCGGTATTAATAATGATAATTTTGCCAGCAAAAAAGGACCTAATCGACCTATTCAAAGTGAAAACGTAAGAGCCTATTTAATTGCAGGTTTTAAATGTGTTACTTGTGTTCATATTTATGATTGTAGTGATCGAGATAGGCCTCTCATAAGTATTGTTAAGCCTGATGTTTATTTGATGTCTAATTCTTCTGCTGAAACAAAGGAGGACAGACAATATAAAGTTGATATAATGGATAAATTAGGAGGGAAAACAATAATAGTTGATGAATTTTCTAAGGCCCATTCAACCTCAATAATTGATAAATTAATGGATACTCATAATCCTGTTTTAATAAAAGAAGAATAACGAAAGGCTAACAACCAAGATTAACACGCTTCTCATTCGGGTTATTCTCTCTCATACCAAGCATCAATATTATCCCATAACCATTGTTTTCCCCTTTAGTATTTTATTTTTGTAATAAATTTCCATACTCTTTTTAATTGACCTGTTCTTTGGTGAGCTTGATTTGGTGTTAGCATTTCAATACTTCTGCCAGATCTAATTTCATTATAGAATGCTATATTTCTCCTAATTTGATTTT
>JAUXGV010000195.1 GCA_030621915.1 Flavobacteriaceae bacterium | reverse complement strand
CCATAATAAACAGCGGGATCGATAATCACCGGATTGCCATTTTCATCTGTCAAATAATTCCCACTCCAGAGGTCGCCATGTAAAAGAGAGGGAATTGCATCGTCGGTTTTGAGGATGGATTCAATCTTGTTTTCGATCTGTTTAAATGCATTTTTAATGGAAGATGAGATCAAGCCTTCGCTTTGGGCTAATTTAAACTGGAATAACAATCGCTTCTCAAAATAGAATTTAGTCCAATTGGTAGCCTGTTCTCCTTGTGGAATATTTTGCTGGTGGGTATGGCCTATAAAATTATCTTCAAACAAGCCAAAGTGTTCAGCTCTGAATCTGTGGATATTTGCTAATTGCCTCCCAAAATCTTCAAAAAAAGAAGCATGTTTTTGTCCTTGTTCAATATATTCTATCAGTAAAAATTTGGATTCGGCGATTAAAACTTGAGGTACACGAATGGCTTTAGATTTGGCCAGTTCTCTTAAACTGTTAGCTTCGGTGGGAAACATGCTGTCATTACGCGATCCTGTTTTTAAAAAACATTTTCGCCCAGACTCAAAAGTAAGTATTTGACTTTTGGCAATATCGCCACCATAAACCTCAATGTTTTCTTTTATTTTTTCCCCGACCCATTCTTCAATTTTTTCAAAGATAATTTGCATGTGGAATTAAAATTATGTTCGTTTCTTAAGGATAATTCGAAATCCTTAATAAAATCAGTTTAATCCTGTTTTAATTTTATTTCATTGGTTCTCAATCTTATTGTGTTGCATGTTATTTCCTGATGTGTAAGTTGTGTTGTCATAGACTATGACAATTTAATTTTTGAATTCAATCTCATTTTTTTCCTTGTTTACCAGTAAAAGGTACAAATCGAACAAGCATTAAAGTTCTTTCAGTCGTCTTGCTACCATTCTTTTTCAACAGTTTGAGAGCTTGTGTCTTACCATCTTCTCCAACAGGCATCACCAGAGAACCTCTGTCTTTTAACTGTTTGATCAACTCTTGGGGAATGTGGTCTAGTGCTGCCGTAACGATAACCGCATCAAAAGGAGCGTGTTCTTTCCAGCCCAGGTAGCCGTCACCAGCCCTTATTGTTACATTATCATAACCAAGCGAATCCAATGTATTGGCAGCTTTTTGCGCTAATTCTGGGATAATTTCTATAGTATAAACTTCATCCACTATTTCTGCCAAAACTGCAGCTTGGTATCCGGAACCGCTGCCAACCTCCAACACTTTCATACCGGGTTTTGGTAAGATCGTGGCTGTCATATAAGCCACAATATAGGGCTGTGAAATAGTCTGGTCTTGCCCTATGGGTAACGGGCGATCAAAATAGGCATATTCAATCATTTCCTCAGGAACAAAATAATGGCGCGGTACCTTATGCATTGCTTTCAACGTAGCCTCATCTGTTATGCCACGTACCTCGATCTGGCTTTTAACCATTTGTTCTCGCCGAGAAGAGTATGGGTCATCCTGACTAAATGAATAAAAAGAAATAATGAGTATCAGGTACTTCATAATTTTAGTTCTACAGCTAATAGCTTTCAATTTTATAATAATTAGTGGTTGCATTTATTTATTATCGCTACATTTATATAAACGTGTTACGTTTATATCTTTTATTCATACAAATATCGGAATTTCCTCTTTTTTATTAGAATTTTAAAAAAAAATAACACAGGAATCAAACTAAAATGTTCATCTATCTGATATTAGTTAAATGAATATTTATAACAAATTAAAAAGTCTATAAATTTTATCTATTTTTTTATAAAATTATTATATCAAAATCCTCCTTTGAATTCCTTGATTGGGTATAATTTTATAATATCATGAAAATTAAGGAAGTTATTTTATACACCAGCAATTTAAATGAGCAATTAGATTTCTATACGAATGTGTTAGAATTTAGGTTGTTGTGTAGAACCTCTCAACAATTTAGTTTACAAATAGGTTTAAGCCTGTTGACCTTTAAATTCATGGAAAATACTCTCCCATATCATTTTGCATTTAATATCCCGGCAGATAAGGAAATTGAAGCCCTAAATTGGTTAAATGAAAGAGTGGCAATTCTTCCTTATTTGGGCAAGGAAATTGCCGATTTTAAATTATGGAATTCCAAAGCCATTTATTTTTATGATAAAGATTTGAATATTGTTGAATTTATTTCAAGAAAAAATTTGAATATATATGATGTGAGAAAATTTTCTGTAGAATCTATTTTAAGTATAAGTGAAATTGGCCTGCCCACTATTCATATGAAAGACACATTTGCTGAATTAAATGCACTAAAAAAAATTAATGTTTATGGAAGTCCCACCGAACATTTTTGCGCACTTGGTAATGAAGAAGGGATGTTTATTATGGTGAATCCGGAAACTAAAAAGTGGTTTCCAACCGATGATAGAGTTTATCAGTCGGATTTCATCATCAAGGGCGATTATAATTTTGAGTTTGTGGGCGGAAAAATTAATAAATTAAATTAGTTTTGCTATAAGAATGATGGAGATGAAAAGAAAATATTAATACATTAAGAATCCATATTAAAATGAAAATTGTAATATCACCGGCAAAGTCGTTAAATTTTGAGATTCAGGCCCCAACTGATCGGTATTCACAAGGTCAATTTCTCGATCAAGCCGAAAGAATAAATAAGGTTTTGAAAAAGAAATCGGCCAGAGTATTATCAAAAATGATGTCTATATCACCTGCTTTGGGGGCTTTAAATTATGAGCGTAACCAGGATTGGTCTTTGCCATTTTCACAGAAGAATGCCAAACAAGCCATTTTTGCTTTTACCGGAGAAGTATATAGAGGGTTGGATGCCAATTCAATTCCTATCGAAAAAACTGATCAATTACAGGATAAACTACGCATCTTATCAGGTCAATATGGATTGTTAAAACCCTTAGACTTAATGCAGGCTTATCGATTAGAAATGAGTACAAAATTAAAGATGGGGAGAAAAGCCAATTTATATCAATTTTGGGGAAGTTCAATTACCAAAGCTTTGAACGAAGAATTACAAGATGATGAGCTTTTCGTGAATCTGGCGAGTAATGAATATTATAAGGTTATCAAACCCAAAGAATTGAAAGTGCCCGTGATTACACCTGTATTTAAAGACTTGAAAAATGGAGAATATAAAACCATCATGACCTTTGCAAAACTCGCTCGTGGCTTGATGGTTCGATATATTATTGACAATGACATTGAAACTATTGATGGTTTGAAAGGTTTTGATGTGAATGGCTATGGTTTTGATTCGAATATGTCAACTGAAACGGAATTGGTTTTTACCAGATAATTAAGAAATATGAGCACGAAATGTATAAAGATTAGCTCATAATCAATAATATATGCAAAAAATTATTGAAAATATTAATGAATAGCGAATTTATAGATAGTGTAGATTTTAAGGGGCATGATTTTACTGTCAATAGATTGGATTTAGCAGATTATGAGTATTGTACGTTTATTAACTGCAATTTTTCAAATACAGATCTGTCTGAAATCAGTTTTTCCGAATGTGAATTTGAAGAATGTAATCTAAGTTCTGTCCAGTTGAATAATACTTCATTTAAAGAGGTGCTATTTAAAAATTGTAAATTATTGGGTATGCAGTTTGATCAATGTAATCCCATGTTGTTTTCAACAATTTTTGATTCCTGTCAATTGAATTTATCATCCTTTTATCAAATGGAATTAAAGAATACAATCTTTAAAGAATGTACACTTCATGAAGTTGATTTTATCGAAACAGATATTTCCGGATTGAAATTTACTGAATGTGATTTTAAAGGGGCTTTATTTGAAAATACGAATTTGAGAAAAGCAGATTTTCGATCTTCTTACAATTATTCTCTTGATCCTGGACTCAATCGAATTGCCAAAGCAAAATTTTCTTTGCCAGAAATTAAAGGCTTGTTGGATAAATTTGATATTGAAATTGAATAAGACTATCTTGAAAAGGTCACTGAACTACTCAAATTATTATTCCTGCTAACTGCTTTTATTACAAATACACTGCCTCTTTTTAAGTCTTTTTTATTCAGTTCTAAACATTTACGACCTGTTAATCCAATTAGATTTGATGATTTTTTAGAATTAACCATTTCACTTTTGTCAAATTGATAGACCAAGAATTTAATGGCTTCTTTTTCTTTGTTTTCCGGCATAGATTCCCAGGATAATTCAAATTTCTTGTTCTTTAATTTTGTAAGGTTCACATTGTAAACGGGTTCAGGAACAAAATCCGTATCATGATTTGTTGAAGGAGGGATGGCTATGCTTGAATAATATTTACTTTTTAGAATATCATTGATTCCCAGGGGGTTTTTCACAAAACTTTTGGCGCTAAAATAAACGGAACCTCTAATATTGGAAATTGAACTATTAAAATCCAGTTGTTTTTCAATTTCAGTAGGGCTCTTTTTTTTCCATGCCTTAGCCTTATCTGTGGCCATACGGTACATTCCTTGTCCCATATACAAATTGGTGTCATAATTATTTTCAGCCCACCAACTGGCAATTTTTTTATAGTCGGCTCTTTTAAATCCAATATGCCAATAGGCTTGAGGTAAAATATAATCCAACCAATCCATTTTCAACCAAAGTAAAATATCGGCATATAAATCGTCATAATTCGTTTGACCAGCCTCAGTGTCTGACCCCTTAGGATCCATATTTTTATTTCGCCAGACTCCAAAGGGACTAATCCCGAATTGTACCCATGGTTTGATAGTTTTTATGGTTGTATACAATTCCTCAATAATTAGATTTACATTGTTTCTTCTCCAATCATCAACCTGGTTGGGATAAAATTTTCCTCCATATTCTTTAAAGGCATCATCATCAGGAAACTTTTCATTGGCTATTTTATAGGGATAAAAATAATCATCAAAATGAATGGCATCAATATTATAATTTTGAACGATATCAGCTACTACCTTATTTGTATATTCTCTTACTTCCGGAATCCCTGGGTTGAAATATTTGTTTTTACCATAATTCAAAAACCATTCAGGTTTTTCATAGGTAAGTGGGAAAGGGTTGGACTGAAATTTTTGATAATTTACCATGGCCCTGTATGGATTTAACCAGGCATGAAATTCCATTCCACGTTTATGCGTTTCAGAAATTGCAAAAGCCAAAGGATCATAATAGGGGTCAGGAGCTTTGTCATTTGTGCCTGTTAGATAAGATGACCATGGCTCGTATTTTGAATTGTAAAAAGCATCCGCAGC
>JAUXGV010000190.1 GCA_030621915.1 Flavobacteriaceae bacterium | reverse complement strand
ATGAGGTTATTGGCTTTGTTTTAGAAGATGTAAATTTTGGTAAAATTGGTATTATATCTTCCATCAATGATTCAACGGCACAGCCATTATTCATAGTTAAAAAAGAAACGTCAGAAATTTTGATCCCCATGATCGATGATTTTATTCAAAAAGTGGATAGAAAAAATAAAAAAATAATCGTGACAACTCCAAAAGGACTAATTGAAATGAATATGGAATAAAAGTCAAAGGTTAACTAAAACACAATAAACTCAATTGACCAAATCCCTAATCCCAATCTAACGACAATTCATTCATGAGCTCAAAACCCTTTCAATTCAAGCAATTCAAAGTACAACAAGATAAATGCGCTATGAAAGTTGGAACAGATGGTGTTTTACTTGGTGCATGGGTAAAAATAAATAAGGATCTTGACAGTGTTCTGGATATAGGTACAGGAACTGGATTAATAGCTTTGCAATTAGCACAGAGAAGTGTCTGCCAAACAATTGATGCTTTAGAAATAGAAGCAAATGCTTTCGAACAGGCGGTCGAGAATTTTGAGAATAGCCAGTGGGGAGATCGATTATTTTGTTACCACGCCTCTTTAGATGAGTTTGCCAATGAAATTGATGACACCTATGACCTAGTAATTTCCAATCCTCCATTTTATGACAATTCCTTTAAAGAATTGGAGCATAAAAGAGCTTTGGCCCGGCATACGAAAAGTTTAACTTTTGAAGAGTTACTGTTTCATACCTCTAAATTATTATCAGAAAAAGGAACTTGTGCATTTATTATTCCATATAACGAAGAAATGAAATTTTTGGAGTTGGCATCCGGGAACAACTTGTTTCCACAAAGAATAACAAGAGTTAAAGGCAATATTCAAACCAATTTCAAAAGAACCCTTATACAATTAAGTTTTAGCAAGATGCCACCCAAGATTAAAGAAATGGCCATTGAGATCGAACGACATATTTATACTGAAGACTATAAAAATTTAGTATTGGATTTTTATTTATAAATTAGGGTTTCTCCATAATTCCAAGAGGTTTACGCATAAAAATAATTATGGCACCGGTAATAAACATTAATAAGCCATAAACCGCAGGTACAATAGAATATTCCGCGTTATTTAGGGCTATGGTTGCCACGGTAATTGCCAATGTGCCATTTTGAATACCTGTCTCAATTGATATACTAATAGCTTGAGGTTTAGTGAGTTTAAAAAGTATTGCCATGGAAAATCCTATCATCATAGTTATTATATTTAGTAAAATAGAAGGCAAACCTGCTTCACTCAAATAAATCATAAAAACATCTCGAACGCTAAAAACAACTCCGATGATCACCAAAATAAAAATAATGGTCGATGCAATTCTTACCGGTTTTTCCATTCTAATAGCGAATATTGGATATTTTGCCTTGATCAACATTCCTATACCTACCGGGATTATAACTATAATGAACAATTGCTTAATCATTGTTACAGCATCTACCGAAACAGATTGTGTATGGTTTCCAAAATGAGACAAAGCAAATTGTACAATAATTGGTATGGTAATTATAGACAACAAACTGGAAATTGCTGTTAAGGTTACTGATAAGGCCAGATCTCCTTTTGCGAGATGCGTTAATAAATTAGACGTGGCTCCGCCTGGACAGGCTGCGAGAAGCATTATTCCAATAGCGATCGTTGGCGACAGATTTAGGTATGTTGCAATTAAATATCCAATGATAGGCAAAACAACTATTTGACTGGTCAGACCAACAAAAACAGCTTTTGGATAAGTTACTATTCTTTTAAAATCGGAAAAAACGAGTGACAATCCCATCCCGAACATTATAATCATTAACGAAATAGCAAGAATAATCCCTGTAATAGAAGTCATAAAAATTTTATACTTAGATGATTTTGTGGCTCAATATATAAAAATTCTATGTTAGAATATTAAAAAAGAATTAAAAGCAGGAGTTAACGATGGTAAACCCCTATTAATTTCCTAATAATAATATAACCCATATAAAAATTTATGCCTCCTGATTAAATGGATTGTAACCAAAATAAGGTACGTCCTTTTCTATAAAGTTGATGCCATAATCTTCTAACTCCTTCATAATAGGTTTATAGACCTCACTTCTTATTGGTATTTGAACCCCGGGAGATTTTATTTCACCATTCAATATTTTTAAAGCTGCAATTGCCACTGGCAGACCAACCGTTTTCGCCATAGCAGTATAAGTATCATCTTCACCTATCACTACCATATTAGATTCAATTTGTTTCTTTTCTCCATTCAATTCATATCCAAATTTATGATACATCACTATCATATCCTTGTCATCTTTATCCAGTGTCCAACTTTCCGTTAATATCTTTTGCAAAATTTGCGCTGGTGTTGCATCTTTTAAACCAACTTTTTTATTGGCATTGAAAATATCAATTTCCAAAAGCTTGTCCCATAAAACGTCATCCTGATCAATATTTAGATAATATCTTAACTTTAGTTCTACAGAATCATGTGGACTATAGGATAAGAAGGAATTTGTAAAATCACGATAAGTCATTTCTTCCGATCCTTCCATTACAAAAGTATCATCCGTCATTCCTAACTGTACAAACACGTTCCAGGCTCTGGTAAATCCGACGCGTCTTATTGTTCCTCTATACATGGTCAATACATCCTCCAAGCCATAAACTTCTCTATATTTTAAAGAATCTCTGTTCGCCATAGCTTCAAATTTACCATACCCATCAATTTCCAGAAACTCAGTCCTCCTGAACATCTTATGATATGGAATGTACTTATATTTTCCTTCCTGTATAAATTTGGCGACTCCTCCCTGCCCGGAAATAACAACATTTCTTGGATTCCAGGTAAATTTGTAATTCCATAGATTATTATCACTTTCCGGTGCTAACAAGCCTCCTGTAAACGATTCGAAAAGGAGAATTCTTCCTCCTTGCATTTTAATTCTATCAATAACCTGAATAGCACTCATATGATCAATTCCAGGATCTAATCCAACCTCATTCATGAAAATTAAACCTTTGGAAGTAACTTCCTTATCCAATTCCATAAGTTCTTTAGAAACATAAGAGGCTGTTACCAAATTTTTATTGAAAAGGATACAATCCTGAGCAACTTCAATATGAAATCTTGCGGGCAACATTGAAATCACAATATCTGCATTTCTTATTACTTCTTGCCTGGAATCTATATCAAAAATATTAAATTCAATAACGGTTGCATTTATATGATTCTGAGCCAATTTCTGGGCATTCTCCAAGCTTATATCAACAATAATCAATTCTAAATTTTCTTCATCAGACTTATCCAGTAAATATTTCACTAAAGATGATGCTGATCTGCCTGCACCAATAATTAAAACTCTTCTCATATTTCTTTATGCTAATTTTGAAATCAAAAGTACAAATAAAACAGTAAGTTTGTTAACTAAAATATCTCGTTTTTGTAGGATGAAGAATATATTAAGTCTGATTGCATTTTTAGGTTTATTGGCTATAGTTTTTGGAGCATTTGGGGCTCATAGCTTAAAAGAAATATTGGACCCTGAAGCTATAAAAAGTTTTGAAACAGGGGTTCGGTATATGATGTATCATGTCATTGTTCTGCTCTTTGTAAACACATACAACAGAATTACTGACAAGGATAAAAAAATTATCACTTATTCTTTTTTAGTTGGAATATTACTGTTTTCGGGGTCTATATTTGCAATAACGGCTGGCGGTGTTTCTGCAAAGAGCATTTGGTTCGTCACCCCGCTGGGAGGACTGTTTTTTATTTTCGGATGGCTCAAACTAGGTCTTACCTTTTTAAAAAAATGAGAGTCGGCCTAAAAATCAAATTTCAATTGAATATCAATAATCTTTTCACTTTCTTTTGTGTTTATATTTAAATTTGCCACCGATATTCCCAGTAATCTAACCGAGTTTACAAGTTTTTCCTGATACAATAAATTCTTCACGGTTTCAAGTAACACAGCTTTATCTTTTACAAAAAAAGGAAGTGTCTTACTTCGTGTCTGAACATAGAAATCGCTGTATTTAATCTTTAAGGTCACGGTTTTTCCTGCAACTTTAGATTTTTTTAGTCTACTTTCTAATTCTTGTGATATTTTTTCCAATTGTTCCAACATATAGACTTCAGATGTCAAATTTTTTATAAAAGTATGCTCTGCTGCTACTGATTTTTGTTTTCTATTCGGCTTCACCTCTGTATTATGAAGTCCTCTAACGATTTGGTAATAATGGGCTCCGGAGCTTTTAAAATTTAAAGTTAAAAATTCCAAAGATTTTTCTTTCAGGTCCTTACCAGTAAAAATTCCAAAATTATACATCTTAGATGCTGTAACTTTTCCTATACCGAAAAATTTTTCAATGGGTAATTCTTCTAAAAATGCATCTACATCTTCCGGGGGAATTGTTTTCTGTCCGTTCGGTTTATTAATATCCGAAGCTATTTTTGCAACAAATTTATTTATAGATATTCCAGCCGATGCTCTTAGCCCAACTTCATCAAAAATTCTTTTTCTGATTTCCGATGCAATTAAGGTTGCCGATGGGTTATTCTTCTTATTCTGTGTGACATCCAAATAAGCTTCATCCAATGATAAAGGTTCCACCAAATCGGTATAATCATAAAATATTTTCCTTATTTCTTTAGATATTTCTTTGTATCGATAAAAACGCGGTTTAATAAAAATCAGTTGCGGACATTTTTTCTTCGCTACCACCCCACTCATTGCAGAGCGAATACCATATTTACGGGCTTCATAACTTGCTGCAGCAACTACACCTCTTTCGCTACCTCCTCCAACAACAATGGGTTTCCCTAATAACTCAGGATTATCCATTTGTTCAACAGACGCATAATATGCATCCATATCTACATGAATTATTTTTCTGGTGCTACGGTTTCCCATGATTCTAAAACTACAAAATTAAAGTTTTTTACAATTAACAAAGCGCTTCATAAACCCATAAAAATGATTTACTTTTGCCACATGTCCAGAAAAAAGAAATTTCATCTATTTGAAAATATTGAAGTGATCGATACCGCAGCTAAAGGTAAGACAGTTGCGAAAGCGCCTGACGGAAGAGTCATTTTTTTATCGAATGCTGTTCCCGGTGATATTGTAGACGTGCAAACGGGAAGAAAAAGAAAGTCCTATTTTGAAGGGAAGGCTGTTAAATTTCATAAGTACTCAGATAAAAGAGAGCAACCGATATGCGAATATTTTGGTACTTGTGGAGGGTGTAAATGGCAAAACTTAAAATATGAAGATCAATTGGCCTACAAACAAAAAGAAGTTGCCAATAATTTAATTCGTATAGGGCATTTGGAGTTACCAAATATTAGTCCAATTCTAGGGTGTAAGGAAACTTATTATTACAGAAATAAAATGGAATTTTC
>JAUXGV010000039.1 GCA_030621915.1 Flavobacteriaceae bacterium | reverse complement strand
GTTCATAAGGAAATATTAAAATTAAATTTATAATTTATTTTTTTCTTAATTATTTGTTAATTTAATGACAAAAACAGTTAACATTTGTTAAATGATTATGTATGTTCTAAAGAAACTCTAAATTTGTTGTGATGAATAAACGAATTTTTGTACTTTTAGTAGCTTTGATGGGAATTGCCTTGGTGGGGATAATTACGGTTCAGATTTTTTGGATAAAAAATTCAATCGAAATGAGAGAACAGCAATTTTCAACTAGTGTTAAGTATGCCTTGGCTAAAGTGTCTGAAAATATTCAAAAAAGAGAATTTAAAGAGAATATTACGGAATTTGCACCCTATCTGGATAGCATGCAGCACTTGAAACAAAGAAGCGTAAAAGATGTTTTTTTTCAAAAGACAGATACAAGTAGACATGAAGTTTTTACCTTTCGTCAAAGAATATTAGAAAGTAATTATAAAATGCAGTTTTCTCCTTTTGAATCAGATACCATTAATTTTAGGTCATTTATTAGTGAAGAGGAGTCTCAAATTATTAGTGAAGAGGAATCTCAAATTGAAAAGATAGAATTCAAATCAAAAGATTTCACTAATTTGTCATCCAAGGATAGAGTAAAAAAAATAGAGAGGTTAGATAAATTTGATAAAATGCAATTTGAAGATTTATTGCAGAACTTAGTGACAAGAAGACCTATTTATAATAGAGTTAGTAATAATGAAATTAGGATAAATATTGACAATGAATTGAGATTCAGAAATATTGAAACCAATTTTGAATATGGAGTTTTTACTGAAGAATTAATTACAAAAGTAAAATCGGATAAGTTTAAAAAACAAGAAGGATATAATTATAAGGTTCCTTTATTTGTTGACAGTGATGGTTTTAGTGATTATGATTTGTATGTAATATTTCCAGAGAAGAAGGAATTTATTTTGTCAACAATCTCTTGGCTATTATTATTGTCAGCATTATTTATTTTTATCATAATATTAGCATTTGCAAGTGCATTATATCAATTAATCAGACAAAAACGAATTTCAGAAATTAAGACGGATTTTATAAATAATATGACACATGAGTTCAAAACTCCAATTGCTACAATCAATTTAGCAATTGATTCCATAAAAAATCCTCAGATTATTGATAATAAGAATAAAGTTCTTAGGTATATCGAAATGATTAGAGAGGAAAATAAAAGGATGCATGCCCAAGTTGAAAATGTATTGAGAATTTCGAAATTGGAGAAAAACCAAATAGATTTGAATAAAGAAGTAATTGATATACACGATGTTATAGAAGATGCTATATCTCATGTTGATTTATTAATTATCAATAAAAACGGATATGTAAAAAAGCATTTTAATTCGGAGCATAGTGAAATATTAGGAAGTGAATTTCATTTTACAAACGTAATTACAAACATTTTAGATAATGCTATTAAATATTCCAAAGATGTAGTTGAAATTGATGTTTATACTGAAAATGCAGGTAACCATATTTTAATAAAAATTAAAGATCAGGGTATTGGAATGGGCAAAAATGTTCAGAAAAAAATATTTGATAAATTTTATAGAGAACATGGTGGGAATATCCATAATGTGAAGGGACATGGGCTAGGGCTTTCTTATGTAAAAAGTATAACAGAGGCTCACCAAGGATCCGTTCATGTTGAAAGTGAAAAGGGTAAAGGCAGTACATTCATTATTAAATTACCAATAATTTAAACTAATTATTATGGCAAATAAAAAAATATTACTCGTAGAGGATGATCCAAATTTTGGAACAGTTTTAAAAGATTATTTAAAATTAAACAATTATGATGTTACCCATGCAAAAGATGGTTTAGAGGGATTAATTTCTTTTAAAAATGATGATTTTGATATTTGTATATTAGATGTGATGATGCCAAAAAAGGATGGTTTTACTCTTGCTAAAGATATAAGATCAGTAAATAAGGAGGTTCCAATTATTTTCCTTACAGCAAAATCAATGAAGGAAGATGTATTAAAAGGATATCAGGTTGGTGCAGATGATTATTTAAATAAACCTTTTGATTCTGAAGTTTTATTATATAAAATAAAGGCGATTATGCAAAGAAAAGAAGTTGACGGATCTGCAGAAGATAATCAATTTGAATTCGAAATTGGTAAATTCCATTTGAATTCAAAACTTCGTCAATTGTCCTTTAATGGGGGAGATCCAAGAAAATTGTCACCAAAAGAAAATAAACTATTGAAATTATTGACATTGTATAAAAATGATTTGTTACCTCGTGAATTGGCGTTGACAAAGATTTGGCGCGATGACAATTATTTTACATCAAGAAGTATGGATGTTTATATAGCTAAATTACGAAAATACTTAAAACTTGATGAAAATGTTGAAATTATAACTATTCATGGTGAAGGATTTAGATTGGTGGTAGAATAGAATAAATTAATATAATTAATTGACAGGCTTCTTTTGAAGCCTGTTTTTTTTATTCCTATTTTTGACATCAATATAATTTCCCTTTATGTCTGAATTGATCAAAATTTACAATAAAAATCCCAATCCAAGGGAAATATCTAAAGTAGTTAAAGTATTGAAAAATGGAGGTTTAATAATATATCCAACAGACACAGTTTACGGGCTGGGTTGTGATATTTCCAATAATAGAGCTCTTGAAAAAATCGCTAAACTAAAAGGAGTTAAATTAGACAAAGCCAAGTTTTCATTTATCTGTTATGATTTGAGTAATTTATCTGAATACATAAAGCATATAGATACTCCTACATATAAGATTCTGAAAAGAGCTTTACCCGGGGCTTATACATTTATTTTAAACGGGAATAACAATTTACCCAAGGTTTTTAAGAAGAAGAAAACAGTAGGGATTAGAATCCCGAATAATGATATTGTTCGTGAGATTGTTAAAGAATTGGGAAACCCAATTGTAACAACATCAATACGTGATGAAGATGATGTAATTGAATATACTACTGATCCGGAATTGATTTTTGAAAAATGGGCATCAAAAGTTGATTTGGTTATTGATGGCGGTTATGGAGATAATCAAGCTTCGACCATTATTGATTTAACAACGGATAATATTCAAATTATTAGGGAAGGTAAAGGAGATATAAATATTATTTAGTTACTCGTTTTTTAATAGCTCGGAATAATTAATATTTAATTTTTTAAGTAAAATCCCATAAATTATTTTGTAAAACCCCCAGAAAATAAATAAAGTAAGAATTAATAAAAGCATGGCCAGAATCCAGACAGTTAGCATTTTGGTTCCTTCAGGTAGTTTAATGATAAACAATTCCGAATTAAAAACAATATAAAAAATATGAATACCAATTATGGCTGCCATTGAAATGTTGTAATAGATATAGTATTTAACAGTTCTTCTTGTTTTCAAGATATCCTTCAATAGAGTTTTTACACTACTTTCAGCTGAAATATTCTTATAATTTTTAAAGAACACATAAATAAATCCAACGATAATAACTAAATGAATTATAGTGTAAATATTAGTTAAATTTTCAATTCCATAATTTTCATAGAGTTTAAGTGCAGTTTTATGATCACTAACTAAATAAAAAAGATTTGGTAATACAAATTCTAGTATGCTAATAATCAATATCCATTTTACGATGGAAGATGATTTTTTATGTACCATATTATAAATTTCATTCTCAGAGAATTTTATAGATGATTCTCCCTGATTTTTCCATACATCTTTTAATTTTTCTAAATTTTCCATATTATGGATTTAAAATATTCTTTAATTTTGTTTTGGTTCGGTTCATTTTTACTCGGGCATTTACTTCACTTATACCTAACATATTAGATATTTCTTTATAGCTTTTGTCTTCCAAATATAATAGAGCTAATGCTTTTTCAATATCGTTTAAACTTTGTATTGCCTTGTATAATAATTCCAATTGTCTGTCGTGAGTCTCGTCATAATCTTGATATTCTAATTCCTTCAAATTATCATAAATCTGACTTGTTTCAACCTTTCTTTTCGATTTCCTATAAAGTGAAATTGCCGTATTAAATGAAACACGATACATCCAAGTACTAAATTTTGAATCACCTCGAAATTTTGGATAAGCACTCCAAAGTTGAATAGTAATTTCTTGAAATAAATCTTTGTGGGCAGCTTCACTATTTGTATACGATCGACAAACTTTATGAATAATGCTCTGATTTTTTTCTAATTCAATAACAAATTTCTTTTCAAGTTCTTTGGTCACTTGTTTGGTAGTTTAACAATTAGTAGTAAAAATATAGGAATTGTTACAATTTATATTGAATTCTAGAATTTAATATCGTAGCTCTTATCATGAAAAATAATAGGGTAATATTTAAGATAAATTTTGAGCTCACTATTTATATTGAACGGTTCATCTCAAAAAAACTACAATTCAGTAACCTAAAATTTTAAAGTACATGTATTTGATAGACTTTTGTCAAGTAAAAATAAATTAATAATTAAAAAAAAAGTAATGGTAAGAATTTTAATTTCAGTCGTAATTTATGCGATAAGTTTAGTAGGAAACGCGCAATCAAACAATAATATCAATACAAGTGTTAATGTTGAGGATTCTTTTAAAATAGATATCCAAATTAACAAAGTCAGCTCTGATCAGGGTAAAATTTATTTTGGGCTATATGATTCACAAGAAAATTTTAATAGACGAAAACCGATAAAAACTACGAATGCAAAAATTGTAGAAGGAGAAGCCAAAGTTGTTTTTGAAAATTTAAAACCAGGAACTTATGCGGTTACATGTTTTCATGATGCTAATGATAATGGAAGAATGGACTTTGAGGCCTCAGGAATCCCAACAGAGGATTATGGAATGACAAATAATGTTATGAGTTTTGGTCCTCCACAATTTGCAGATGGCAAAATTGAATTAAGTGACAAAGACCTTATATTTGAAATAAAATTATAACATTCAGATTTAATTCTAATTATATGAATACTTTGACTAAAAAAATATTGATAACATTTTTTATTGGAACAGTAATTTTCATACTCGCCAATGTTTTTTATGATGGTTTTCAATTTGATAACATCAATGAATTCTTTATAGTTTTTAGTTTTTATCAATTGTATTCTTTTATATTGGGTTTTACCAATCTTACATTTTTTAGTTATCTAGAAAAACAAATCTGGAACAAAGGAGAGGGATTAAAAAGAATTGTAGTTGGTGTAATAGGTTCAGTGATAATAACACTATCTGGATTATTCATTCTAAGGGTTCTAACCGCTATTATTTATAATGGTAAGACATTTTCTGAATTTATTCAAACCGAAAGATATGAGAATTACACTTTTGGTTTATGGATTACCCTAACAATTGTAGCCATATTCCATTTCATATATTTTTATAGTAAATACCAACAAAAGAAAATTAAAGAATCTCAAATAGTGGCTAAAACAGAATCAGCTAAATTTGAATCTCTCAAAAGCCAATTAGACCCTCATTTTTTGTTTAACAGCTTGAATGTACTTACCTCTTTGATTAGTGAAAATCCAAATCAGGCTGAAAAATTCACAACAAAGTTATCAAAGGTGTATAGATATGTTCTGGAGCAAAAAGATAAGGATTTAATCCCTTTAGAAGAAGAACTTAAGTTTGCAAAGGCTTATATGGAATTGTTGAAGATGAGGTTTGAAGATGGAATTAAATTTAGTATTCCTGAAATAGTTAGTGATTCGGAACTTAAAATAGTGCCATTATCATTACAGCTATTACTTGAAAATGCTGTAAAGCACAATAAAATAACATCTAATAATCCATTAGAGATTAGAATATTTGAAGAAAACGGATTTTTATCTATTGAGAATAATATCAGTCCAAAAGCTTCACTTGAAAAAAGTACCAAAGTAGGATTGAAGAATATAAATCAACGCTATAGTTTAATTACAAACGAAACAGTTGAAATTACAAATAGCAATCAAATATTTAAGGTGAAGTTACCTTTATTAACACAAAAAATTAAAACTATGAAAACAGATTATATTAGTGGTAGTACAAAATACATCAGAGCTAAAAAACGAGTAGATGAATTAAAAGGTTTTTACGGAAGTTTCATAGCATATTGTGTGGTAATCCCATTTTTAATTTATATAAATTATACAACCTCATGGCATTTTAAATGGTTTTGGTTTCCAGTATTTGGGTGGGGATTGGGATTGATAATTCAAGCGTTTCAAGTATATGGGTATGGAGCTGACTGGGAAGAACGAAAGATTAAAGAGATTATGAACAAAGACAATAATAAATTTTAAATTGATTATTATGCATTTTGATGAAAAAAAGTTAAATAAAAAGTATCTCAAAGCCCAAAAAAGGGTTGAAGATTTGAAAGGTTTTTATAGCCATTTAATTAGTTACATTGTAATAATGCCATTTTTGATTTATGTTAATTATGTGACATATTGGGAATTTAAATGGTTTTGGTTTACTTTGTTTGGTTGGGGAATTGGTTTGGTAATTCATGGTTTTATGACATTTGGTTACAATAGCAACTGGGAAGAGCGAAAAATTAAAGAGTTTATGGAAAAAGATAATAATATTAAATAATAGAAACAATGGAAAAAGACTTTTATGAAGAAGAACGATATTTAAAAGCAAAAAAAAGGGTAAAAGAAATAAAAGGATTCTACTGGCATTTGTTTTGGTACATTGCTGTTAACATATTCCTTACATTTGGAGGTACTATTGGATATATATTTCAAGGAGGAGAAATAAGTGAGATTCATTTTGATTTTGGAATGTTTTCAGTTTGGTTTTTCTGGGGAATTGGTTTATTTTTTCATTGGTTTGGAGTTTTTGGAAGACATCTTTCTTTCTCAAAAAGTTGGGAAGATCGCAAAATCAAAGAATTTATGGATAAGGATAAAAGTGATTATTGATATATTAATTTACGAATTTAAAAATAAGCGATAGTAAGAATCAACCAATCTCATTTGAAATGAATATCATAATAATAGAAGATGAAAAACCATCTGCAAGACGATTAGGAAGAATGTTAGAAGAAATTAATATGGGTGCCCAAGCAATGTTACATTCCGTTGTGGAGTCAGTTGAGTGGTTTCAAAACAATAAACATCCTGATTTAATTTTATTGGACATTCAATTATCGGATGGACTTTCATTTGAGATTTTTGAACAAGTAGAGGTGAAGAGTGCTATCATATTTACTACTGCTTACGATGAATATGCGCTTAAGGCATTTAAATTAAACAGTATTGACTATTTATTAAAACCCATTGATGATGATGAATTGAGGGTTGCGATAAAGAAATTTAAAGTCAACCAAGCTGGACCCCACAACTTTCAAGTTAATATGGATCAAATAAAAAAATTGTTAATAAGTCCCTTGGATAGAAATTTTAAAGAACGATTCACGGTTAAAATTGGTCAGCATCTTAAAATGATTCCTATTGATGAGATAGAATGTTTTTATAGTGAAAATAAAGGGACATATATTTTTACTTCTGACAATAGAGATTATTTAATTGATAGCTCATTAGAACATTTAGACCCTATGCTGGATCCAACCAAATTTTTCAGAGTAAGTCGTAAATTCTTTATAAATATCAATGGAATAAAGGATATTATTTCTTATTCTAATAGTCGATTAAAAATAATTCTCAATTCCTTTTCTGATCATGATATAATAGTGAGTAGGGAAAAAGTAAAGGATTTTAAAAATTGGATTAATTGAACCCATAGTTAATTTTATCGAAAATAATTCCTCGATGCTCAGCGTCGAGGTTTCCATTAAAATTGTCATTCCCGTAGAAACGGGAATCCAAATATAGAATTTTGGTTTTGACCCAATGGTCAAAGCTTGTACTCAACTTAATTGAGTATGAAACCAGCGACCGCCTGCTGGAGAGGCAGGAAATATCACTATGGCTCAGCCTCGAGGATAGTTGGTTTTAAAAAATTCTTTATTTATTCTATAGGATTGACCATCATTATGAAATTAAAACTCAAAGAAACTAAACATATTTCCACCATATTTTTTACTAAAAGAAAACCTTAAATGCTTGCTAAAATCAGTTTGTTTGGAATGTTCAATAATCAGCAACCCATCTTCTTCAAGTAGATTTTTATTAAAAACTAAATCAACAATTTTTTCAAATTGCTCATCTGAAAAATTATAAGGCGGATCTGCAAAAATTAGATCAAACCTTTGATTCGATCTATTCAAAAAACTATAAACATCGCTTTTAATTGTTTGAATATCAAATTTTAATTCATCAATAATTTTGTCAAGAAATTTAATACAACCAACATGTTGATCAACACTGGTAATTTGTTTAGCACCTCTTGATGCAAATTCGAAGCTAATACTTCCAATACCAGCAAATAAATCTAAAACTGATATCTTGTCAAAATAATACCGATTATTCAAAATATTGAATAAAGCTTCTTTGGCCATATCAGTTGTTGGCCGAACCGGTAAATTTTTTGGGGCATTGATTCGTTTACTTTTGTTTTTTCCTGCAATGATCCTCATTAAAATTGATTTAAAAGAGTAAAATTATTGCGTTTAATGTCCTCAGTAAAATAAGGAGAAAAGGAATATTTTGACCTTATTTCAATCAAGCTTACATTTCTCACATATTTATACGCTATTTTAAAAATCTCATTTTCTTTATCGATGAGACCGGAGAAAATAAGATCAAACTTTTCCGGGTTAAATTTTAATTGTTCCGCTGTAAACAATATGTAATATATAAAATCTTCCTTGCTTTCATATTTAAAGGTATTGTAAAGCAATAATTTGTTATTTGCAATTGCCACAATTTCAAAATGTTTGCTAGCCATATTAACAAACATATGAGGGCGCTCACTATACTTGTAAATATTCAATAAATTTTCAATTAAAACTGTTGAAAAGTGCTGATATTCAAAGGCTCCAAATTTTTCGAGAAAGAAATTGTTTACATTCACAAATGGGATATAAACATTAAACATATCATGATTTTTCAAAGGATCGAAAACTATATAATCGTTTTTATAAACTTTAGAACTGTATTTTATGTAACTTTTTAACTGCTTTGCATCAAATAATGGCTTTGGAACCAAACTGGACAATGTGTTGACATGTGTAATATTTACTGAATTATATCTTTTTTGCAAAAACTCTTCTTTTTCGAACAATTGCATTACATTTTCTAAATGTTTTTGAGGAGTTGGTGAGTTATTTTTAAATGAATAATTATCTAAGGCAATTATTTCATTCAAATCTCTATCGATTATACAAAAAGAAAATCCATCCAAACTAAGTTGGATGGATAAGTGACTATCATTAAGATTGCTATAATCTACGGATTTATTAATTGTCTGAATCTTCTTTTCTACCATCATAAAATGGAGGCCAATTGCCATTTGAATTAACATCTTCTAATGAACCAACAGAAATATATCCACCGGGTATATTAATTCCGCCTAGTGCCTCTTTTTCTTGGCTTATCAAGTCTTTATCCATTCCATCCAATACAACAGCTTTGTCTACCTTAACCTCAAAGACCCAAGTTTGAATTCCTTCTACTTTTTCTATTCTCCCTGTTTCTAATTCAAATTTAGCATCTGTTCCAGGTACAGTCATCATATTTTTGTAATCTCTTCCTTCAAATGCATCCTTTACCGGTTTAAACCCTACAGTATCAACTATCCTCTTTTCAACATCAATTGTAATTCTACCTCTTTGCTCAGTTACAACAACATTTTTTATTTCCGTAATAGCAAATTCCGCAGTATCGATAAAACTTATTAAATCATTTGGAGCTGCTGTAAACCTTCTATTAACTTCAGCATAAGAAATTTCAGCATCACGTATTATTTTTAAATTTTCAATAACTTTGGCGTAACGAACCTTTTTCTCCGTATTAAATTTAATTGGTTTCATAATACTTTCATAAATCTGATATCCTAAAAACACAATAAAAACCCATAAAACAATTGAAATAACAGGCTTTAATTTACTAGGTAATTTGTTTACAATTAAGTAAGCTAGTCCTGCTACAGCCAGTATAGCCACAATAATTATTAAAATTGAACTCATTTTTTTAAATTTAATTTCTATTAGGTTATTCGCAAATCTACAAAATTTTTCTTATCACAAAAATATTTACCCCAGATTATATGGTAAATTTTTTCAAATGCTTTTATAAGTATATTTTTAATGTTATCTGAGATATTTTATCAATTGATACTAAATTTTATACCAATCAAAATAATTTTCTACTTATTTTTGCAATTCAACATTCTACTTTATTCAATAAATATTAATGATTAAGGATGCTTCAAAATTATATAACGAATTCGTTAAAGGATTTCCATTTAGTGCCACATCTAAGCAGGATGAACTTTTAAACCAATTAGCAAAATTTGTTTTAGACAAGAATAAACAAAGTTTATTTTTATTAAAAGGGTTTGCAGGAACTGGAAAAACCACTATTATAAGCACATTTGTGAGTAATTTGTGGCATACAGGTATGAAGTCAGTTCTTTTAGCACCTACAGGAAGAGCCGCAAAAGTAATTGGTAAATATTCAAAAAGAGCGGCCTTTACAATTCATAAAAAAATATATCACCCCAAAAAGGAAAAAAATGGGGGTGTAAGTTTCGTCTTGCAAAAAAATAAACATACCAATACCATTTTTATAGTTGATGAAGCGTCTATGATTCCTGACAGACCTTCTGATGCCAAATTGTTTGAAAATGGATCCTTATTGGATGATTTACTATTTTACATATATTCAGGTAAAAATTGTAAATTAATATTAATTGGTGATACCGCACAATTACCACCAGTCAAACTTGATTTAAGCCCGGCCTTGGATGCAAACACCTTGTCATTACAATACAACAAAGATGTTGATGGGATTGAATTGAATGAAGTTATGCGCCAGCATCAAAATTCCGGAATTTTAATAAATGCCACAGAATTAAGACAAAAATTGAGTGATAATAATTTCGATACTTTTAAATTTGACATCAACTATGTAGATATAATTCGTTTAATTGATGGCTATGAAATTGAAGATGCTATTCAAGAAGCCTATCAAAATAATGGAGTTGAGGATACCGCATTTATTGTTAGGTCAAATAAAAGAGCGAATCAATATAATAAGCAAATTCGTTCTAAAATACTAGGACAGGAAAATGAAATATCAACAGGAGATTATATAATGATTGTTAAGAATAATTATTATTGGTTAAAGGATTCATCTGAAGTCGGGTTTATAGCAAATGGAGATACCTGTGAAATACTGGAAATTTTTAATCATAAAAATTTATATGGATTCCATTTTGCAGAAGTAAAATTGCGCATGATTGATTATCCAAATCAAGTCCCGTTTGAAACAGTAATACTTTTGGATACCTTACAAAGTGAAACACCCTCATTAACTTATGAAGAATCTAATAAATTATATCAGGAAATATCTAAGGATTATGCCAACGAGAAATCAAGATATAAAGTGATGCTGGCTATTAAGAATAACAAGTATTTTAATGCCTTGCAAGTTAAGTTCTCATATGCCATGACATGCCATAAATCTCAAGGAGGTCAATGGGAAAGTGTGTTCATAGAACAGCCTTATTTACCTAATGGTCAAGATATTTCGTACCTTCGTTGGTTGTATACTGCTGTTACTCGTGCTCAACGAAAATTATATCTAATTGGATTTAAAGACAATTGCTTTGAAGATTAATGTACTTTATTTAGGTGTTATATTGCTTTTTATCGGTTCTTGTTCCTCTACAAAAAAGTTGGGAAAAGAATTTACGAAAAAATCGAAAACTAATAATTATTTTAGAGGATTGGTTGTTTATAGCCCTGAAACAGATAAAGAATTGATCAATATTAATGGTAATAAATATTTTACACCCGCATCTAATACAAAATTATTTACTTTTTATACGGCATATAGAACTTTCAATGATTCAGTAATTGGAATCAAATATAATTTAAAACAAGATTCCCTAATTATTAAAGGCACTGCGGATCCTTCTTTTTTATATGGTTTTGAAGAAAATAAAACACTTGATTTTTTAAAAAGCAAGGAGCAGAATGTTTATTTGATAGATGAGAATATAGCTGAAAGTGTTTATGGTTCTGGTTGGTCTTGGGATGACTATGCCTATTACTATATGCCTGAAAAAAACATTTTCCCCATCTATGGTAACCTTATAAGTTTATCGAAAAGAGAAAATGAAATATCAGCGATGCCAAGTTTCTTTAATAAAGATATTGTAATACTGGATAATTCTAGTGATAGAAGAGCAATTCATGAAAATAAATTTTATATCCATAGCAATGAGGCTATTGATAACAGGCAAATTCCATTTAAAACGTCTAGTCAATTGGTTGCCGATTTATTGAGCGATGAAATTGGAAAAAAAGTAGTTTTAATCCCTTCTAAAAAGCACTATAAATTTAAAGAATTCCAAAGTGTTAAATATGATTCACTTTACAAACAAATGTTAGTAATAAGTGATAATTTTATTGCAGAACAAATCATGTTACAAGTAGGTTATCAGGTAGATAGCGCGTATAGCGTTGCCAAAGCCATTGATTACTCTTTGAGTAATTATTTACAAGATATTCCTCAAAAACCGCGTTGGGTAGACGGTTCGGGTTTATCACGTTATAATTTGTTTACTCCTGAAAGTCTAGTTTATTTATTAACTAAAATGCATGGAGAAATACCCACAGAAAAATTGTTTTCATACTTTCCGGTTGGAGGTGATTCTGGAACCTTGAAAAATTACTACAAAAATGAAAAACCATACATTTTTGCTAAATCAGGAACCCTATCTAATAATTATAATTTAAGTGGATATTTAATAACCAAAAAAGGAACTCTTTTGATTTTTAGCTATATGAATAATCATTACAAAGGAGGTTCCTCTGAGCGTAAAAAAGAAATGGAGGACCTCTTTAAAATTATTTATAAAAAGTATTAATTAATTTAAAGGACGATACGGGTATGAGTATTTTTACTTATCAAGGTCTCTCCCGGTTTAACCATACAAAAAACCGACCTTTATGAGAAAAATACGGTGTTGCTCTATAATCCAAAAATATTTGATTTTCACACCCGCTTTACTCGTCCTATTTATTAAAAAGAAATATCAATAATATATTATTGATGTTATACTAGTAAATATAGATAGAGGTTATGGGATAGGAGTGCACAATGAATGCACTTTTTGTGCACTTATTATGCACTTAAAATCAAAAATGCTTCAATTTTTTACGGTTTTACCTTACTGGGATTTTCAAAAACATTAAAACAATTTTTTAAATTAATGATTAGTAGTGAATTATGTAATAATTTTAAAATCGAGCATTTTATTTTGATTTTCCTCTTTGATAAAAATGAAAATTTGAATATAAAATATGAGCTCGGATTAGTGAAAATGTTTAGCGATTTTGTTATCAAAAATATTTGAATTTTAAAATTATTGGTTTTAAGTTTGTTTAATTGTTGCAGGATTTATTATTAAAATAGTAAGTGACGGATTTGTAATTTGAAAAGATAAAACCAAACCTATTGAACAATATCAGTTGTAAATTTGGAAAAATACATTTTGTAAATGTGATATTATAAACATCTGTGATAGTAAATTTGGCTACATTAAGATATGTTTTAATGAACTTTAATCTTGCCTTCAGTAGTAGGTAAGTCTTATAAAAAATATTAAATATGAACCTATGAAACAAAATCATTCTGTATTAATTATTGAAGATCATCCAATGATTAGTAAGGCTTATATAAGTGCTTTTGACCATATTAGTGATACAAATGGAAAATATCAATTTAAAATTGATCTGGTAGGGAATTGTGATGATGCGATTAAATTTATAGAATTGGCGGCCGATACAAATGGAATCGATATCATATTTTTAGATATAAGTTTGCCACCTTCTTCTGATGGACAGTATATGTCAGGTGAAGATTTGGGAATTAGAATAAATGAATTGTTACCACAGTCAAAAATTATTGTAGTGACATCCTTTAATGATAATTATAGAATTAATAATATTCTTAAGAGTATTGATCCAGATGGGTTTTTAGTGAAAAATGATATAGAATCTAAGGAGCTTATTAACGCCATTCTTGATGTAATCAATTCACCACCATTTTATAGTCAAACGGTATTGGTGTCTATTCGAAAATTATTTGCAGCGGGTGTTTTCTTAGATAAAATAGATCGTCAACTTTTATACGAATTATCTATAGGTACTAAAATGACTGATTTACCTGATATTTTAATGATGTCCTTAAGAGGACTTCATAAAAGAAAGGAACAGATGAAGGTAATTTTTGATATCAAAGATTCCGAGGATAGAGATCTAATTATTAAAGCCAAGGAAAAGGGATTTATATAATTTTTAAGAAACTCATCATTTCATAATTATTGACCATCAATTTTTGTTTTTAAATCGATGAATGATAATATATTATTTAATTGGTATTTATAATCAAACCATTCAATTTCTTTATCTTTTTTATTCCATGTAATTTGCCTTTTTGCAAAACGACGTGTATTTTTTTTAATTTCAGAAATGGCAAAATCTAAAGAATAATTGCCATCTAAATAATTAAATATCTCTTTGTAACCAACCGTTTGTAAGGCATTTAAATCCTTATATTTATACAATTCTTCAGCTTCTCTGAAAAGCCCATTCTTCATCATTAAATCTACCCGTTGGTTGATTCTCTTATATATAATTTCCCTATCGGCGGTTAGACCAATTTTTATGGGAGTAAAATTTCTTGTTTGATTTTTGTTTTTTAAATACGAGGAATAAGGGTTTCCAGTTCCAATACATATTTCCAGAGCCCTAATCAATCTCTGTTTATTGTCGAGGTCAATTTTTTGGAAAGTTATAAAATCCAATTCTTTCAATTCATTTTGTAAGAATTTGATTCCATTCATTTTCAGATTTGTTTTTAAGTCTAATCTTATTTCAGGCTTCACCTTGGGAAAATCATCCAATCCATTTAAAATTACATCATTATACAATCCACTACCTCCAACCATTATTACAACTTTATTTTTTTTAAATAAAGCTTCCAATTTTAAAATAGCATCATGTTCAAACGCTCCAACATTATAATCATTAAATATACTTTGATCATGTATTAAATGATGTTTAACCTGCCTGAGTTCTTCCATACTTGGTACAGCAGTACCAATGTTCATTTCCTTATAAAACTGCCTGGAATCGCTTGAAATGATCTCAGTATTATAATGTCTTGCCAATTGAATGCTGAGGGTAGTTTTTCCAATAGCGGTGGCTCCAACAACAGTAATTAAATATTTTTTTTTCATGAATGACAAAAGTAATTATTAATTAAATTTTAATTGAATAAACATATAAAAAAAATAAAAGCCTAAAATTCACTTATCTATAATAATTAAGCCTTTTTGCCGTTATCATTGAGCTATATTTACGCAATTTAAAATGGAATAATTTCATGTGATAGCTTACCCCGGGCACACAAGATTAAATTTGAGAGTTAAATATTTTATGAATAAATTGTTTATATCAATAATATTTGTTTTAATTACAAATATTTCTCACGGGCAAAACGAATTGGTTTTCTTTGGCGAGGACGATATAGAGGTGACAACATATAGAAGTCTACCATCACCAGTTAACAATACACATTTTGGAAATGTAGATATAGGTAATTCTAAAATTATAACCTTTAAAATCACCAATAATTATTTGGGATTTCTTTCGTTTTTTGGCATTACTTTAGGGGCGCCTCAAGTATCAGGATTAGATGCTTCAGAGTATTCTGTCACCAATCCGTTGGTGAACCATTTAAATGAAGGTGAATCAACTACATTTACAATTACTTTGAGCCCTACGTCTACAGGAATTAAAGATGCAACCATTACATTTTCACCAATTTTATGGTTTTTTCCTTTGTCTGAAAATTCATTTAATATCAGGGGTATTGTCAACGTACCTGTTATTAGCATATTTGATATAGAAAACAATAGAATATTAAATAATAGTTTACCAAACACAAACAATAATACAGATTTTGGAGTTTTGAATTTTGGGCAATCTGAGACCAGAACTTTTCAAATAAGAAATGAAGGGTCAGAGAATTTAAGTCTTGATTTGAACAGTTTAATTGTAAATGAATCCATGTCAGGTGAATATTCTTATAATGCTGGATTTATTCCACCTACTTCAATAGCTCCGGGTTCATTTGTTGAATTTAACTTGAAGTATGAGCCTATGGACAACGTGGAAGACTCCTTTACGGTTTCATATCTATCTAATGATCCCGAAGTAAATCCTTTTATTGTTAATCTTATTGGCAATGGATTTGAGCCTCAAATTCCGGATATTATGATTACTCAATTCTATGAAAATGGGAATAATAATGATTATATAGAAATTAAAAATTTATCTAATACGACCTTACCATCTCATACCTATTATTTAGCTCATTATAGAAGAAATAGAAATCTAAATGGTACACCTAATAGAAATATTGCAATTTCTTCCTTAGCACAGGGTGAGGTTAGAACCTATAACAATTTTAGACTAAGAGGAAATGATATTGTAATAATATCGACTTCCAATGGTTCAGATTGTTATGCAGATAGGGTTGATATAATTGGTAGTCAAAATGGCCTTTGGGGAAATAATAGATCGTTTACCAAAGGTGGATGTGCAAGTGAATCTCCTCATTTAAATTTTGATATTAATGATTGGGTTGAAATTGAAGTTGCTAAAGTTGATGTAGCTAATAACCGCCAAAATATAGCATTGGGAACCTATAATTTAGGAGCAATAAGCTGGAATGGTAGTACTTGGTCGAATAATGCCTTACCTGATCTTTCAACAATTGCAATTATTGATGGTTCTTACAATGCTAACATTGGTAATATTGAGGCTTGTGATTTGATAATCAATTCAGATTTGAATTTTGATAACAATACAACAAATACCGTTATTGTATATAGAGGCCTTATTATTAATGGATCATTTACTATTGGCGATCAAGAATCCTTAGTAATGTATGATGATTTTGCTACTATTAATGGAAATATTACGAAAAAAGAAAGCTCTACAATTAGAAATAATATTTATGATTTTACATATTGGTCTTCACCCATTGAAAATGCTACAATTGGCAGTGTGTACTCAGGTGTAACTCAAAGTAGAATATTTTTATATGACCAATCTCAATCTTCTGCTTCAGATCAAAATGACCCAACTTTTTGGAATACTTGGGTGGTCGCTTCCGGGACAATGATACCAGGTTACGGATACGCCACAGAAGGCTTAACAGGCACTACAGGGAAGCAAGATATTTTATTTGTAGGTAAGCCCAATAATGGAAGAATTTTTGTCAATATTTTTGAAAACAATGATTCAGATTTGGATAATGATTTTAATTTTATTGGAAATCCCTACCCATCTGCAATAAATATTGAAGACTTTTTTGATTTAAATATTTCTGTCATAGATCCAACAGTATATTTATGGACCCACAATACGCCAATCTCAAATGGAGATTCTGGCGATTATTCAATGGACGACTATGCTACGTATAATTATATGGGTGGAACAGGTGTTGGAGGTCCGGTACCGGATAAAAATATTGGCTCGAGTCAAGGATTTTTTGTGAGGGCTATAAATGCTGGAACTGCAGAATTCAATAATTCAATGCGATTGGAAAATTCAAATGATCAATTTTTTAAATCAAACAATAAAAAAAACAAAATAGCCCTTGAAGACAATAAAGATAGGATTTGGTTGAACCTAACTACAGATAAGGCAGGATTTAACCAGATATTGATTGGATTTACAGATAAGGCTACTTTAGGTGTAGATAGTGGTTATGATGCATTAAAAATTGAAGGTGATAATTCTATTAGTTTTTATTCAACAATTAAAAGTGAAAAATATTCCATTCAAGGGTTGAATACTTTTTCTAATGAAATGACGGTTGACTTAGGTTTTAATACAAAGGTCGCGCCAAGGATATTTTCTGTTAGTATAGATAATATAGAAGGCGTGTTAAAGAATTCGGAAGTGTATTTGGTTGATAAACAATTGGATATTATTCATAATTTAAAGGAATCTAATTATGATTTTGAAGTAAATGAAGAAGGTAGTAATCCGAATAGGTTTATGTTGCAGTTTAAGGGAGGAAGAACAACTCTTTCTGTAGATGAATTAAGAATTTTAAACAATGATTTTATTATTAGTCAGGATGATGGATTAAAAATTAATTCCCAACAATTTGTTCAATCAATAAGAGTGTTTGACATTCTAGGAAGAAAATTAATTGATCAAAAACCAAATAAAAAATCCTTTAAAATGGCAACAGGCACTATAAAAAAAGGGACGATTTTATTGATCGAAGCAACTCTTGAAGACTCGGCGGTTATCAGCAAAAAAACAATAAAATACTAGCAACTTTTCTTTAATTGATTATAATTTCTTAATTATAATTTTTCTCCACAATCATAACAAAATTTGGCATTATCTTTATGTTTCTCACTGGAACAACTTGGACAAACTTGTGTGCTGGTTTGAATAACCATTTGTTTGGTTAATTCAGATGTAACTATACCTGTAGGAATAGCAATAATGGCATATCCCAATATCATCACCATACTAGCAATCATTTGCCCTAAACTAGTATTTGGTGCGATATCACCATAGCCCACGGTAGTCAAAGTAACAATGGCCCAATAAACTCCTCGAGGAATACTTGTAAAACCATTTTGTTCACCTTCAACAAGGTACATTACAGTTCCAAGAATAATGCACAATATTACTACTGCCAATAGAAAAACAAATATTTTATACCGGCTTGATTTTAAGGCCTTACCAATATTTTCTGCAGCGCCTATAAATCGCACTAATTTTAAAATTCTGAAAACCCTCAACAATCTCAATGCCCGTAATGCTACCAAAGCATGCGTTCCTCCAAAAAATATAGAAATATACTTTGGAATTGTAGATAACAAATCTATAATTCCATAAAAACTAAATATATATTTCCATGGTTTTTTTACAGTAACTATTCTCAATATATATTCTATAGTGAACACGATGGTAATGATCCATTCTGAGACATTAAAAAAAGTATGAAATTTAACATCCAGCTCCTTAACACTCTCAAGCATAACAAGAACGATACTTGCCACAATGACCCATAATAAAATTACATCAAATAATTTTCCTGCTCTGGTGTCAGCTTCATAAATTAATTCATGAAAACGATTTCGCCATTTTATAATTTTATTCATCAACTAAATCTAGATTTTTTTTAAAGTGATTAAACTATTTTGAGCTTTAATAATATGACTAATTTATTCTATTAAATATGTATATAAATAGTTTAAT
>JAUXGV010000163.1 GCA_030621915.1 Flavobacteriaceae bacterium | reverse complement strand
ATGTGCCCTAACATTATAGGATTAAATCATGTAAGCCAAAGGCGCAATTTGATTTAATCCGCCATTGAACTATGCGGTGTCGATTTTACCTTTAAAATGCTATGGGGATTGAATCCTTTTTTCTTTACCCAAAGTTAGGATTTTTGAATGAAGCAGAGATAGTTTTGGCTTTTTTATTCTGTTTTTGATATGCTATGGAGCAGCCTTGGAATGATTTACAATGTTGATGATCCAGTTTTAAGAAACTTACAACAAAAAGCAGGACATTTTTTTCAAAACCTATGCTACAAATTTAAATTACAGGAACTTCAATAGTTAAGAACATATCTTCCCCATCAGCATCTTTCCCTTGATAAAATTTAAAAATATACGGTTCATACTGTAGGGCTTGCACTGGTATTGAAAATGTAGTTTCTGTAATATTTGGAGTACAAGCAACACCATCATCTACATGTGCAATAGGGTAAATAAGCCTTGAAGTTCCTTCATAGAAGTAATCATATTGATCATAAAAAAAATAACAACTATTTGGTAATTCTATGGTAACATTAATTCGATAAGTACGACCATAAATAAATTCATCCGGAAGGTCCGCACTTATAACACTTACATATTCTAAGTGGTAGTCGTGGTGATCATCGTCATCGCTACATGATGATACAGATACGGCAAGGGCAACAATCATAATTAGTAAATACTTGAAATTTTTCATCTTATTTGTTTTAAATTTCCACAAAGATAATCCCTAAGAAAGATTTTAATACGACATGAGGTGTCATAAAAAAACCTCCTCATTATCTTAGATGTTTCTTTGAGTTGTAATATTGAGAGAGGGGTGTTTATTTATGTATCACAAGTTAAAAGATTAACACAAAAACTAAAAATATTCAGTTAGCGAATAATTATAAGGAAGGATTTGAATTTAGAAGCTAATGGTTATAAAACGCCAACTTTGACAAATTTTTTCTGTATAGTAAAGAAATATTTTAAAACGAACTATCCTCGATGCAAACCTGCCTGTCCGGTAAGGCAGGTATATGAAGTATTTCGCGAATTTTATACTCAATCAAGTTGAGAACAAGCTTTTACACTTATTTTTAATAAATGCGACAGAACCAAACTATGGTCGCATATGAATATCTCTTTGCGGAAATGGTATTTCAATATTTTCTTTGGCAAAGACATCATTAATTTCAAACAAAACATCACTTTTTACTCTCATCCAATCACCGAAATTATCAGTCCAAAATAATAGTTTGAAATTTAAAGAACTATCCCCAAATTCATCAAAGAGAACCAAAGGTTCAGGAGCTTCTATCACTTGCTTATTTTCTTGTAAAATTGTTTTAAGTAAATCGGAAACTTGCTGAATATCGCTTCCATAGGCAACCCCAATCATAACCTCAATTCTTTTTCTTTGATCTGAAAGGGTCCAATTTATAACTTCATTTGAAATTAAGTTTCCATTAGGAATGATAACTTCTGCACCGTCAAATGTGCGAACATTACTCGAACGAATCCCGATACTATTTACCCTTCCAATCATATTATTGATTTCAATAGTATCATCAATACGAATTGGTCTTGAGAAAATTAAAATAAGTCCAGATACTAAATTGTTAAATATATTTTGAAGCCCAAATCCAATACCAACACTTAATGCTCCAAATATGATAGTTAACTGACTCATTTCAAAGCCTAATGATGAAATAGCGACAAAGTAACCAACACCCACTATTAAATATTTAACAAGCATAGAAATAGTTTCAGGAAAACCTCTTCCTAAATTAGCTTTCACTAAAACTTCGTCTTGTAAAAATATTTGGATAACCTTTGACAAAAAGGTTGAAAAAACAATGATTATTACGAATAATATAATGCTCCATAAAGAAAAAGTAAGAGATCCAATACTTATATCATTATTTACTATAGAATTAAACCAATTTGTAAATGGCTTAATAAATGATATTATTGTTAAGAAACTATAAATGAAAACACCATATGCCAGAACATTAATAATTTTAAAAATTGTTTTTAAAATAGCTTCCTTATGATCATAAATAAATTTTCTGGATTTAAAATAATTTTCGTCCATCATTAGTAGAAAAAATCTTTTTAGTAATGGATTCCATAAATACAAGAAAACAACTAATAAGGTTATTTTAACAATAAAAGAACTTGTATATAGGGCTAAATTCATAAAACCAAATACGGTACAAATAATAGTTATAAGAGTTAATACTACAACCAATTTTAAATAATAACTTAATAATTTTCGAGCTAATATTGTGTTTTTAATATATTTTTGTAGTTCCTTTTTTTTGTGAAAATTAAACAGCCAAAAAAGAAAATAAACACTACTAATAAGTAATATGGTTCTGCCAATTAGTGATGTAGCCGTAAGAATTTCTACAACCTTCACAGAAATCCAAAAAATTATAAAGTGCTTAATAAAGCCAACAACCATTTTGTCAAAAATATTTCTGGAAATAAAAAATAAAACACCAACAGCAATGAATGAAATAATATCTAAAAAAATAGCTGGAACCAAGCTTAAATAAATGAAATAGGCAAATATATAGGTGTAAAAATATGCTGCTCTAATAGGTTTTTCAAATACAGTATTTAAATTTAGCGTATGAGTTTCAATATAATTGGTCTGTGTTTGAAGTCATTGTTTAATTCGAAAATTCATCAAATAGAAAAAGAAAAATATGAATACAACCAAAATGTGTGTTGAAACAAAATTTTTACCAGTTTCTTTCAAATCGAAAAGCAAACCTTTTAAAGTAACCAATACTGAATGACCTATAACCGTTAAGCTCTCTGCCTTAAATGAACTCCAATAAGGATTAACATTTTGAGTGAACAAGTTATTGATACTATCTAAATAAACATGAATACGACCTAATCTATCAATAATTTCAATATTTATTCTATTTAGGGAATTAATATGCCTAATAACTATATCAACCTTATTTTTAAATGCTGGGAGTAACAAGCTTATTTGGTTGTTTATATTTTTCAAGTCCTCTACTAAAACTGCATTCTCCTTTATTTTTTTATTGTGTTCTCGATACTTTTCCCAAAACTCGGCTATTATTTCTATCGACTTTTTTTCTCTTTCAAAACGATCAATGACAATTATGTAATCGGCTATTACTGATTCAATTTCATTTTTCTGATAGCTCCATTGTCTGTCTAAATTTTCTAAATCACGATTCGAAAAATTAGCCAAATCTCGAGAAAGTTCATCTTTTGTAAAAAACACATATGCGTCAATTCGTTCCTCTTTTATTTCATTAAGCTCTTGAATTGTAGTTGTGTCAGATTGACTTTCAGCTAATTCATTTAATATAAATAAGTCTTCATTCGATTTGTTCATTATTTCAGATAAACGAATCTCATCAAAATTGATACTATCAATAGGTGTATCACGTAAATCTTGATCGGTTAAATTAATTATGGTTTGAGATTGACAAATGTTAAGAACAAATAAAACAAGTAGGGTAATAAAGACCGTTCTTTTGTCAATTAGATTGTTTAGAAATCTCATAATTTGTTTTTTGCAACAATTTAGCGAAATAAATTCAAATTGGGACGAGGGATCATGTTTAGTGTCCGAATGCTAGTTATTTTTTATCGAGTACAGGTATAAAAAAACAAAAACCCACTTACCTGAGTTGGAATGAAATTGGCTTGGTCAGATGATTTATCTGGAGTGTCTACCTTTGATGTGACGAGCTTTTGTTGGTCATGTTCAGGCCTATATTGTTAACAAACCGTTTTTATAATTTACATTAAATATTCTGAATGGAGGAGCGTCTAATGTCCCAATGTTCCAGTTTTAGATTTTTCTTTCGTGGCCATGTTTTTAATCATATGTTCATATTGTGGCAAGGTTTGTTTTGCCCCTTTCCGAATAAAATGTCTTAACGCTTCAAGCTGATCATCGTTTATATCAGGAAATGAAGGCATACCCATTTGATTCCTTGCTCCATCTCTGACAACTGCTGCAAATGTCTCTTTTACCAATGGAATAAGAGATGCCCTGAGGTCAGGAGCCATACTTCCTCCGTACATCCCACCTCCATGGCAATTTCTGCATTTTCCATATTCTTTGGCTCCTTCTAGAGCAAGTGCATCATCAATCATAAAATTGGAATCAACCAAAGGTTTAGGAAAAAACGGAGGAGGTAAAGCCGGCATATCGGCATTCCCGTCCAGAGAAAAAGTAATCAGCCTATTCATATGTTTACGGTAAGCCCAACCAAGCGAGTAAGAAGGTCCTCCTCGGGAATACCCACCTCCGAATCCAACTAAAATGGATAGATATTGTTTACCCTTTATTTTATAGGTGATAGGGGGAGCGGATATGCCTAAGCCAACATCGTAGGTCCATACGACCTCACCGGTCTTGGCATGATAGCTAAGTAATTTACCATCCGATCTGCCCTGAAACACAAGGTTGCCAGCTGTAGTCAAAGTGCCGCCATTCCAAAAAACATCCTGTGGTACTGACCAGGCCAATTCTTGTTTTACAGGATCCCAGGCCTGTAAAGAAGCTGGGTATTTTCTCGGCTCACTTTCAGCACCAGACATTCTTACACCAATTCCGCCTGAAAATTCAACAGCTTGCCAGTTTTCAAGATCTATTCCTTCATCAGAAAAATTAACCGCTTGATGTAATGTTGGGATATAGGCCAAGCCAGTTTGGGGATTATACGACATGGCATGCCAGTTATGTGCTCCCCAAGGATTAGGTGTAATATCAAAAGGACTGTTTTCATATCTTGCCCCTTCGATTTCTACAGGCTTTCCGGTTTTCATATCAATGTGGGAAGCCCAAGTAGTTTCAACAAAAGGTTCCGCTGAAATAAGTTTTCCAGTTTTTCGATTGATGACGTAAAAGAAACCATTTTTAGGAGCGTGCAATATGACTTTTACTTCTTCTCCATCGATCATCAAATCAGCTAATATAATGTCCATGTTGGAATTGTAGTCCCAACTTTCTCCAGGAGTGGTTTGATAATGCCAAAGGTACTCACCTGTATGAGGATTAAGAGCAACAATGGAACATAGAAAAAGATTATCACCTCCTTCAGGGCTTCTGATTTTTCGATTCCAGGGTGATCCATTTCCTGTTCCAATGTACAATACATCTAAGTCAGCATCATATGTAAACCCGTGCCAGGCATTTCCACCTCCTCCATGTTTCCACCATTCACCTGTCCAGGTTTTAGCGGCCATTTCCATAGCTTCATTCTCAAACCCTGCTGCAGGATTCCCCGGAACGATATAAAACTTCCATATTTCTGCTCCTGTTTCGGCATCATATGCAGTAACGAAGCCCCTAGTAGGTCCATTTTCTGTTCCTCCGTTTCCAATTAAAACTTTACCCTTAAATACTTTTGGAGCTCCTGTTATGTACAACGATCTTTTGGGATCGAAAGTCACCACCGTCCATAATTCGGAACCTGTTTTTGCATCAATCGCAATCAACCTGCCATCCCATGTAGCCGTAAATAATTTTCCTTCATAGAAGGAAATTCCTCGATTATGTGCCCATCCAATTTGACGTTTGTTTCCTATATGCTTACCAACTTCAGGGTCAAACTCCCAAATTAATTTACCGGTAACTGCATTCACCGCCCTGATAATATTCATTGTTCCAGTAAAGTATAATACGCCATTCACTACCAAAGGGGTGGATACTAATCCTACATCATTAGGTAAATCCATAAACCAGTCTACTTTTAAATCAGCAACATTGTTTACGTTGATATCGTCTACGGGGCTGAACCGCCTTTCATTGTGTGTTCGCCCATAAGCTAGCCAATCTGAAGTTTGATCTTCGTTAGAGATTGCTTCATCATTATAAATAGTAGGCTGAACTTCTTCAGCACAGCAGGATAATAATAGACTTAATGTAATGACCAACGAAAGGGTTTTTGAGCTAAATTTCATGTGTTTTGGTTTAAATGACACCAATTAAAACGTAATTGGTCCTCTATGATTGATAACAAATGTATAAACGTGCTGGGTTCATACTACTCATGCCTGTAAATTTAGGAATCATTTATTGTAAAAATTCAACTGTTAGGACGAAGGATCATGTTTGTTGTCCGAATGCTAGTTATTTTTTATCAAGGAAATTTCTGAATTAAAAAACCACTTACCTGAGTAGAAGTAAGTGGTTTGATTAGATGATTTCTCATCAATTTGAAAATAAAATACCAACCTTGACAAGTTTTTTCTTTAAATTAAAAAGATTTAGACATCGTTTAATGCTCCTTCTTTAAAGGATGCTTTTTTAAATAACTTAAGTTTCTCCATATCCATTCTAATGGACCATATTGGTAATATTTTAACCAAATTGGGCTTAATATTAATTGGAAAATCCATATTGCAAATACGATATATAATAATTCAAATCGTTGGAATGTTCCAAACAGTCCAAAACCGGCACCCGTAAAAATAAACATGGCAAAAACCGAATGCATCACGTAATTGGTTAGTGCCATTTTACCTACGGCAGCAAGACTGTTTTTTAACCATTTTAAAATAGGCAATTTACAGAAAAGCATGATTGCACCAATATGGCCAATGGCAACAGGAACTCTTCCTAAATCGTATGTAATATTTGCTTTAGAAAAGCCTAAGAGCGAAAAATTACTTTCCATAATTGATTGAATTTCATAATAATTTATACTAAGCCCAATCAAGTAACTTATAGCAGCCATTAACCCATAGAATTTATACGATTT
>JAUXGV010000013.1 GCA_030621915.1 Flavobacteriaceae bacterium | reverse complement strand
CACAAAAAACAAATTCCAATTCAAATTTTGGTATTTGGCACTTGTCATTTGGTTCTTCTTTATATTATCCACCCCAACCATATCATAATTGCCATGATCACAATATTCACCAAATTAATGGGTAACAAATACTTCCATTCTAGTGTCAATAATTGATCTACTCTTAACCTTGGAAATGTCCATCTAAACCACATCATTAAAAATATAATTATCAAAACTTTGATCAGAAACCAAAGTACTTCTGGAAACCAGGTAATTCCTTCAGTAATTCCAAAGGGTGATAACCAGCCACCAAAAAATATCACGACTGCAATAGAGGCAATGATAAACATATTGATAAACTCTGCTAAAAAGAAATAAGCGAATTTCATTCCTGAATATTCTGTATGAAAACCTGCGCCTAATTCAGATTCAGCTTCCACCAAATCAAAGGGTGCTCTATTTGTTTCAGCGGTTCCGGCAATCATAAATATCATAAAGGCAATTACCGCTGGAATATGGCCTTGTAAAATCAACCAACCTCCGGTTCTTTGAACCTCAATGATTTCCGACAATTGCAATGAACCTGTTAAAAGCACCATCGTTAAAATCGATAATCCAACAGATAGTTCGTAACTTATAGTTTGAATCCCACTTCTCATAGCCCCTATCAAGGCATATTTATTATTACTTGACCAACCTCCTAACAGAATTCCAATAACACCCATGGAAGATACTGCCACTAAAAAAAACAATCCAATGTTCAGATCAAATGCTTGGAATTGTTTCGAAAATGGTAAAACTGCTAGAGCAGTTAAGGCTGTTATAATTACAAAGTAAGGCGCCAAATTATATAAAAACTTATCAATTCTATCAGTACTTGTCAATTCCTTAGAAACTAATTTTAAAGCATCAGCCATGGTTTGCAACAATCCAAAGGGTCCCACTCTATTTGGCCCCAATCTCAATTGAAACCAAGCTGCAACTTTTCTTTCCAATAACACTAAAAATAATCCAACTACAGCAAATAAAGTCAAATAAACAATGCCAATTAAAACCATTTCAACAATACTGGCAGCACCTTCAGGCATCATTGAATATAGCCAGTCGTGAACGTTTGATATGATGCTTAGTGGTATTTTCATTTTATTTTTTAGAATTAATCTTTTTAGTGATCATTGTTTTACTTTCCTTATGATTCTTCTTACTTTTAACTTTTAACTTTAATTTACCTATCAATATCTGGTACCACAATATCTATCGTTGACATGATCGCCACCAAATCTCCAATTTTTGAACCTTGTGCTAAGGAATTAATTACAGACAAATTAGAAAATCCGGGTGATCTGAATTTAAATCGATATGGGTTCTTGGTTCCAGTACTATTTACATAACAACCCAATTCACCTCTTGCTGTTTCCACTCTTTGATAATACTCTCCTTTTGGTAATTTTATCACGGCCTTGGTTGTAATTTTTACATCTCCTTCAGGAATATTATCAATCAATTGCTCGATGATAGACAAAGATTCCCATAATTCCTGAATGCGAACTTTATACCTTGCCAAACAATCTCCTTCAGTAAATAAAGCTTCATTGAAATTTACTTGATTATAAGCACTATATGAATGAATTTTTCTGATATCACATGAAACTCCTGATCCTCGTGCTACAGGTCCGGTAGCACCAAATGATATGGCGTCTTCTGGACTTAAAATTCCTACTCCCTTGGTTCTTTTTTGAAATATAACGTTTCCGGTTAATAAACGATCGTACTCGGGAATCTTCGTTCTAAAATGAGCCACAAATTCCTTGGTTCTTTTCACAAAATTAGGGTGAACATCGAACATAAGTCCTCCAGGAATATTATAGTTCATGGTCAATCGGGCACCACAAGTTTCTTCAAAAATATCATTGACCATTTCCCGATCTCTAAAGGCGTAAAAATAAGTTGTTAAAGCACCTACATCCATTCCCATAACACCCCACCATAAACAGTGAGAAGCAATTCTTGTCAATTCCGCTATGATAGTTCGAATAACTTTTACACGTTCAGGCACCTCAATCTCAAGTGCTTTTTCAACTACCAAACAAACCGCTTCATTGTTTATGTGCGACGATAAATAATCCATTCTGTCGGTAAGATGAACTATCTGTTGATAGCTATCTTTTTCGCACATTTTTTCAATGGAACGATGAATATATCCCAAATCGGGCTCAACATTTTTTATTATTTCTCCGTCTATGGTTAAAATCAAACGCAATACACCATGGGTTGCAGGATGTTGAGGCCCCATATTTATAAAATACTCCTCGGTTTTAATATTGCTTTTTATTTTGGATTCCATAGTTATTACATTATTTGATAATCATATTTTCTTCATCAACATAATCTTTTCGCAACGGAAATCCTTGCCATTCAGGAGGTAAAAACAAACGCTTTAAATTGGGATGATTGTTGAAAATAATTCCGAAAAAATCGTAAACTTCCATTTCATGGAATTCAGCGGTATACCAGATATCCGAAACTGAATCCATTCTAGGTGCAATACGATCTTCTGTTTTAACTTTTACAACAATATTATGTCGAAATTCAGTAGATTCTAAATGATAAATTACTCCCAATTCAACTCCCCAGTCCATTCCTGTAACACAGAATAAATAATCAAACCTTAAGTCCGGATGTGTTTTTAATTGTTTACAAATAGCATATAATTCTTTAACAGGAACTATTACATTTAAAAACTCTGACTCTTCTTCAGAAAATTCTAGATTTTCGCTCCAGGTTCTTATAATATTTTGTATTCCTTCGTTTGTCATATTCTTAATGCTTAAATATTCCCTCCATCAAAACCATCTATCGGATTAATTTTTTCTTTCATATTTTCCGTCTTAATCTTTTCCTGCAACATGATCATTCCTTCCAATAGTGCTTCGGGTCTCGGTGGGCATCCTGGCACATATACATCAACAGGTATCACATGGTCGGCTCCTTTAACAACAGAATAAGAATTGAAATAAAAGGGCCCTCCCGAAATAGCACAGGCACCCATGGCAATTACATATTTAGGTTCGGCCATTTGATCATATAATCTTCTTAATACGGGAGCCATTTTATTTACTATAGTTCCCGCAATAATAATAAGATCTGCCTGCCGTGCAGAAGGCCGAGCAACCTCAAAACCAAATCTTGAAAAATCGTGTTTTGGTGCTCCGGTTTGCATCATTTCAATGGCACAACAACTGGTACCAAAATATAGAGGCCAAAGAGAGTTTGATCGACCCCAATTAATCACCTTATCTAGAGAAGATATTACTATATTGGCTCCATTGCCTCCCGGAATTACTTTACCGGGAAAAGTCTCAGGCACCACTTCTTTAAAGCCCTCAGGTTCAGTTTGATTAATAAATCTTTGTTTATCGTCTATTCCCATCGTAAAGCTCTTTTTTTCCAGGCATATAACAGACCAAGACCTAATATAAATAAGAAAATTATTATTTCCACTAGAGCCACCGTACCCATCTCCTTAAATACTACAGCCCATGGCACTAAAAATGCTACTTCAATGTCAAACAATAAAAACAATATGGCAAATAAATAATACCCTACCTTAAACTGTACCCAAGTAGGCCCAATGGTTTCAACGCCACATTCATAAGGTTCTCTTTTTTGAGGATTGTCTGATTTATGAGAAATTAAATAGGATAAAAAGTTAGCAAGCACTATCAAAAAAACACCTGCTATTAAAAAGACTAATATTGCTTCGTAACCCATTATTTTATTTTATTTACACTTTTGAGACAAATTTATCTTAATTATCAAATACAAAGACTGACTATTATCATTATTTTCGAATATTTTTAAGTCACTTCATAAGTTTCTCCTGAGAAAAACAAATCGTCAACTTTTGAAAATTTAGAGTTTTTCTGAACCTCATCTGTCAACATTTGTTCTCTTTCTTCAAATGTATCATCTTCATAACTTCTTATAATTCCGGTTGCTACTGGATATTGTAATTTAACAAGCATATAATGCAAGGTATTATCTTCACATTTGGCATCATGGATTAAAATATCCTTTTCAGTAATACCATTATCACCTATGGTAACCACTTCCAATTTTAATCCCTTTAAAACAACTCCTTTATCTCTTTCTTTTCCAAATATCATGGGCTTCCCGTGTTCTAAAAACATTTGTTTATCCTCCCTTACTGCTTTATCAGTGACATCTTTAAAACAACCATCATTAAAAATTGGGCAATTTTGTAAAATTTCTATCAATGAAGTTCCTTTAAATTTTTGAGAGTCTATGAATAGTTGAGTCATTTCCTTCGGACTATTACCTCCTAATCTTGCAAAAAATCTAGCTTGGGCACCTAGAGCCAATTCCCCTGGTTGAAAGGGTGGTTGGGTATTGCCATAAGGAGAAGATTTTGTTTTTTGACCAATTAATGAAGTTGGTGAAAATTGCCCCTTAGTCAATCCATATATTTCGTTGTTAAATAATATTATATTTAAATTTAAATTTCGGCGTAATACATGAATAAAATGATTTCCGCCAATGGCCAAACTATCTCCATCTCCAGTAATCATCCAAACGCTTAAATCAGGATTAGCCAGTTTTACACCACTTGAAATTGCAGCAGCTCTACCATGAATACCATGCATTCCATAAGAATCAATATAATATGGAAATCGAGAGGAACAGCCAATACCTGAAATAAATACGACATCTTCTCTTTTCACTCCCATTTCCGGAAGTGCTTTTTGCATGGCTCTTAAAATCACATAATCGTCACAACCGGGGCACCATCTAACTTCCTGATCGCTGGTAAAATCTTTGAAGGTATATTTTTTTTCTATTGTATCTTCCATTTTATGCTTCTTTAATAATATTTTTAAATTTCTCAACCAAATCAGTTACTGAAAAGGGTAAGCCCATTACCTTATTAATTTGCAAAAAATCAAATTGGCCAAACTTCCCTTTTAATACAAATGCAAATTGTCCGGAATTTAATTCACAAACGACAATTTTCTTAAACTTAGAAAAAACTTCAGCTGTATTTTTTGGTAGTGGGTTAATATAATTAAAATGTGTATGCCCTACTTTCAGCCCTGCAAAATTTAATTTTTGAACGGCAGAATGCAAACTTCCATAAGTACCTCCCCACCCAACGACCAGCAAATCTCCTTTTGTTGAAAATTCAGCTTTTAAATCGGGAATGTTATTTTCAACAAGTCTAACTTTTTCGGCTCTAATATTCGTCATTTCTTCATGATTTTCCGGCATATAAGAAATATTGCCCGTTGTAAAGTCCTTTTCCAATCCACCCAAACGATGTTCTAAACCAGGAGTACCCGGAATAGCCCAGTTTCTAGCTAGCGAATCATTATCTCTGTCATAGGGATGCCAGGAATCAGAGGAACTATTAATAATTCGCAAATTAATATCTGACATTTCATCAATAGATTTTATTTTCCAAGGTTCAGACCCATTAGCAATATATCCATCTGTTAATAAAATTACCGGAGTCATATGTTCCAAAGCCAATCTCGATGCCTCGAAAGCAAGATCAAAACAATTGGAAGGGGTACTTGCCGCTAATATAATTACCGGACTTTCTCCATTTCTACCAAACATTGCCTGTAGGAGATCTGATTGTTCAGTTTTTGTTGGAAGTCCTGTTGACGGGCCTCCTCTTTGCACATTTACAATTACGAGTGGTAATTCAGTCATCATAGCCAATCCAACAGCCTCTCCTTTAAGTGCCAATCCAGGACCAGAAGTAGTTGTAATCGCCAGATCACCGGCAAAAGAAGCTCCAATAGCCGAAGTTACACCTGCAATTTCATCTTCAGCCTGAAAGGCCTTAACTCCAAAATGCTTATGCTTTACCAATTCATGTAAAATATCTGTAGCTGGTGTGATAGGATAGGAACCTAGAAACAAATCCAATCCCGATTTCTCAGCCGCAGCTAAAAACCCCCAAGCCGTTGCCGTATTTCCATTAATAATTCTATAGGTACCTTTTGGCATAGTTGAAGGTGCTATATTATAGGCATTGGGAATCAATTCTAGGGTTTCGGCATAAAAATATCCTGCTTTCAGCACTTTTGCATTTGCCCTTGCAATTAAAGGCTTGTATTTAAATTTTTTATTGAAAAAATCCAGGGTATAATCCATATCTCTATCATACATCCAATATACCATACCTAAGGCAAACATATTTTTACTTCTAACGATACTTTTATTATCTAAACCCTCCAATTCTTTAAGTGATTCCTTAGTCAATGATGTCATTGTAACTTCAATAACTCGATAATTATCTAAAGTACCATCTTCCAAAGGATTACTTTCGTATTCAGCCTTTTGTAAATTTTTTCTATTAAATGAATCGATATCTACTATAATGGTATGCCCTGGTTTTACAGCAGATAAATTCGTTTTTAAGCCTGCCGGATTCATTGCTACCAATAAATCCAGATCATCACCTGGTGTACTAATTTCTATACTCCCAATATGTACCTGGAATCCTGATACTCCATACAAACTCCCTTGAGGAGCACGTATCTCCGCCGGGTAATTTGGAAAAGTTGCAATGTCATTCCCAAACATTGCTGAGGTGTCTGTAAATTGGGTTCCAGTCAATTGCATCCCATCTCCCGAATCTCCAACAAATCGAATTACAACTGCATTCAGTTCTTCCTTAGAATTGGAAACCATTTTTGTTTTATCTGTTATCATATGCTTAGATTGATAATTTTTTTTTAAATTTATAAAATATTTAAAACTTATTAATACAGTTTCAAATTTAAATTTGATTTTATACTCAAAGCATGATATTTGTCACTATTATTTTAGTTTTAAATATTAATTTTGAATCATAAAATTACAACTATTAATCAAATATTATGGCAATAATTATAACAGATGAATGTATAAACTGTGACGCTTGTATCTCAGAGTGTCCGAATAACGCAATCTATGAACCTGATGAGGAATGGACTTATTCAGATGAAACAGCATTAAGTGGTATGACAACCACACCAGATGGCAGAGAAGTTGATGCTAATGAAGAAAACGAAGCTGTTTCAGATGAATTTTATTTTATTGTTCCTGATAAATGTACAGAATGTAAAGGATTTCATGACGAACCTCAATGTGCTGCTGTTTGTCCGGTAGACTGTTGTATTCCTGATGAAGATCATGTGGAGACTGAAGATGAGCTATTGACAAAAAAGTCATGGATGCATGATGAATAAATAACTCTTATCCAATTTCATAAAAGGCATTTTAAATTTAACTATAATAAATTTAAAATGCCTTTTTTTGTTGAACCAACCTTAAATTGCTCACCATTCATTAATGATTAAAAGAATCTATTTTCTTGCTAATTTAAAATTCATAGATGATCTTCAAAAATTATATTTCAGTTCAGTTCAGGAATGGTCATTTATTCATTCTTCCATACCTCTAAAAATCATCTTTTTACAATTTCAATTCAAACTGATTTATATCATAATTTAAAATATTATTTAATTCTACATTTACCTTTCAGTAAAAATTATTCTTAAATAATATCTTTTATCATATCTATAATAATTAATAATTATGAAAAAATCATTCCCAAAACTTATTTGTGATGCCAATGAAGCAGTAGCTCGTATTTCTCACAAAACAAATGAAGTATGTGCCATTTATCCTATAACTCCGGCATCACCCATGGGAGAACATGTAGATGAATATAGTGCAAAAGAAGAAACAAATATTTGGGGAAACATACCTCGAATAGTTGAAATGCAAAGTGAGGGTGGAGCTGCTGGAGCAGTTCATGGCTCTCTTCAGGCGGGAGCATTAACTACTACCTTTACTGCTTCGCAAGGATTGTTGTTAATGATTCCTAACATGTACAAAATTGCAGGAGAATTACTTCCCAATGTAATTCATGTTGCCGCCAGGACAATTGCTACTCATGCCTTATCCATTTTTGGAGATCATAGCGATGTAATGTCAACAAGACAAACCGGATACGCCATGTTATTTGCTGGCAATGTACAGGAAGCACAAGATTTTGCATTGATTTCTCAAGTGGCAACATTGCGATCAAGAATACCTTTTTTAAATATTTTTGACGGCTTTAGAACCTCTCATGAAATCTCTAAAATCGATTCAATTCCGGATGACATTATAAAAAAAATGATGCCAGAAGACAAGATTATGTGGCTTAGAAAAAATTCATTAGACCCCGATAATCCGGTAATAAGGGGAACCTCCCAAAATCCCGATGTGTTTTTCCAAGCACGAGAAGCCGCCAATGAATTCTATGAGAAAACACCTGATATTGTTCAGGAAGCCATGAATGAATTCTATGATTTAACCGGTAGAAAGTATAGTTTATTCTACTATATAGGACATCCGGAGGCAGAAAGAGTAAGTATTATCATGGGATCAGGTGAAGGTGCTGTAAGAGAAACTATGGAAAGTATGGTTGCCAACGGAGAAAAAGTAGGTGCTTTATTTGTTCGTTTATACCGCCCATTTTCTGCCAAGCATCTTTTAGATAAAATACCCAAAACGGTTAAAAAAATTGCGGTTTTAGACAGAACCAAAGAACCGGGTAGCGTGGGTGAGCCATTATATTTAGATATTATCAGTGCCTTTGTAGAATATGGAAGGGAAATTCCAACCATCGTTGGTGGTCGATACGGCTTGTCTTCTAAAGAATTCACACCACAAATGGTCAAAGGAATTTATGATGAATTGTTAAAGAAAAAACCAAAAAATCATTTTACAGTTGGTATTAATGATGATGTTGGCCATACCAGTTTAGAGATTGATCATTCCTTCAAAGTAAAAAGCTCAACTATTAATTGTATGTTTTATGGCTTAGGGTCTGATGGAACTGTAGGCGCCAATAAAAACTCAGTTAAAATTATTGGACAGACTACGGATAATTTTGTTCAGGGATATTTTGTTTATGACTCGAAAAAAGCTGGAGCACAAACGATTTCACATTTAAGATTTGGGCCTGACCCCATATACTCTTCCTATTTGATAGATAAAGCAGATTTTATTGCAAGCCATCAATTCAATTTTATTGAAAAATACAATATGATCGCCGACTTGAAACAAGGAGGAACATTTCTATTGAATTGTCCTTTTTCAAAAGACGAGATTTGGGATTTGTTACCTAAGAAAATGCAAAAAGGTATCATAAAAAAGCAAGCTAAGTTTTATATAGTTGATGCTACAAAAGTTGCACAAGAAGCGAATCTAGGTAAAAGAACCAATACGGTTTTACAAACTTGTTTCTTTGCCATTTCAGGAATCCTACCTAAAGACGAAGCGATTCAGAAAATTAAAGACGCCATTGTAAAATCATATTCTCATAAGGGAGATAAGGTTGTTCAAATGAATTTCAATGCAGTTGATCAATCTTTGGCTAATTTAAATCAGGTAGACTATCCTGATGAAATTACCAGCGATAAAAAATTCATGTCTGCTATGACCAATGCTCCGGATGGTTTTGTGAAAGATGTATTAGAAGTTATTTTATCTGGTAAAGGTGATGAACTTCCAGTAAGTGCTTTCCCCGTAGATGGAACCTTCCCAACAGGTACAACTCAATATGAAAAAAGTGGAATTGCAGATATTATTCCAATTTGGGATGACGCAAACCTTTGTACTCAATGTAATAAATGTGTGGCTATTTGTCCTCATGCTGCAATTAGAGCCAAAGTTATCTCAAAAGATGAACTCTATGATGCACCTTTAACTTTAAAATCGGTTACTCCAATAGGTCGCCCATTTGACAAAACTGAAGCGTATGTCTTACAAGTGTCACCCGAAGATTGCACAGGATGTGATTTATGTGTGGCCATATGTCCTGCTGAGAGCAAAGAAATTGAGAACTTCAAGGCCATCAATATGCATAAAAAAATGGAACATGATACCGTTGAAAATGTAAATTGGGACTTCTTTGTAAATCTACCCAATTATGACAGAAAAGAACTAAAAATAAACACTGTAAAAGGTGCACAATTCTTAGATCCATTATTTGAATTTTCCGGAGCATGTTCAGGCTGTGGAGAAACTCCATATATCAAGTTATTAACCCAGTTATATGGCGATAGTATTTTAATTGCAAATGCCACTGGTTGTTCATCTATCTATGGAGGCAATCTACCTACAACGCCTTATAAGACCAATGAGTTTGGTAGAGGTCCAGCATGGGCGAATTCTCTCTTTGAAGACAATGCTGAATTTGGATTGGGAATGCAATTGGCCTTAAGTAAAAAACAAGAAATTGCTGTTCAACTATTAAAATCTTTAGAATTATTATTAGGCAGTGAACTGGTTAATGCAATTTTAGACAATCCTGAAGTTACAGAAGCAGAAAAGGAACAAAAATTTGCAGACATCGATAAATTAAAGGCTGTACTCGCCATCATTGACAATAATGCCGATGCTAATAAATTGAACCAATTGACGGAATATTTACGTAAAAAAGCGGTTTGGATTTTAGGTGGTGACGGATGGGCTTATGATATTGGGTATGGTGGTGTTGATCATGTTTTGGCATCTGGTGAAAATATCAATATTTTGGTAATGGATACAGAAGTTTATTCAAATACCGGTGGACAAACATCTAAAGCCACACCACTTGGAGCAAGTGCTAAATTTTCAATTGCAGGTAAAAAAACTCCTAAAAAAAGTTTGGCCTTACAAGCAGTTTCCTATGGAAATGTTTATGTAGCGCAAATTGCTATGGCAGCGAAAGATGTTCAAACGCAAAAGGCCATACAGGAAGCAGCTGCTTATGACGGTCCATCATTAATAGTTGCATATTCTCATTGTGGCGAACATGGTTATGATTTGAAACATGGTGTAACTCAGCAAGAAAAAGCTGTAGAAACAGGATACTGGCCATTATTTAGATTCGACCCAACAAAGCCTAAAGGAAAAAAATTCAGATTAGACTCTAAAGCACCCTCTGCCCCATTGGAAGAATTTATGTACAATGAAACCAGATTTAGTCGTGTAGCCAAAGAAAATGCGAAATTAGGCAAGGAATTGTTAGCCCAGGCTCAGGAACAAGTAGAAGTAAAATGGGAGCGACTGGAGTTATTTAAGCAAATGTAGTTTACAAATTGCCCTCTTAAAATGGATTTTGGGAGGGCTAAAAAATCATATCATGGATGAAATACACAAGTCTCATTTTAACAAAGCCAAAGATCAACTTCTTATAGCCAATGAAGAACTCTTTAAACCTAAAGAAGATGTAGTGACCTATTTGGTTTGTAAAAATTCACAGAGTGCCATTGAAAATAATTTGAAAGGTTATTTGACAATGCGTGGATTTGAAACCCATGACAATGAAAGCATGGAAGGCTTGCTCAACAGATGTGTCTCTTTGAACTCAAAATTTAAGAATATTGATTTAAATGCAATTGATTGTAAAGCCACTAAGATTGATTCTAGGTATTGCAATGAAGTAAGCAAGGTCAGTTCCTGTTTTGAAACAGCAGATAGTTTAGACACTTTTTTAAAACAATTAAAAATTATTGATTAGTTAAGTTAGTTTTTTTGTTAAACACACCCCTAAAAACCTTTTAAAATGCTTTTGACATATAAAAGGGGTATTTAGGTCATACATAAATCTCTGAAAAGAGGTCAATTAGGGTTGGTAGTATGATGGTCCAAAATAAATTTGAATGGGGTGTGTTTTTTTGTAATTATTCAACTTACTCATGTCGTTAAATTACTAAATATTGATTAATTTAACTCCCTCAATCATTCAATTTCAATACAGCCATAAATGCTTCTTGAGGGATTTCAACATTTCCAACCTGACGCATCCTCTTTTTACCTTTTTTCTGTTTTTCGAGCAATTTACGTTTACGGGAAATATCTCCGCCATAACATTTTGCAGTCACATCTTTACGTAAGGCCTTGATGGTTTCACGGGAAATAATTTTTGCTCCGATGGCTGCCTGAATAGGAATATCAAACTGTTGACGTGGAATCAATTTTCTTAATTTTTCACATATTTTCTTACCAATGGAATAGGCATTATCAGTATGTAACAGGGCAGAAAGTGCATCTACTGGTTGTCCGTTTAGTAAAATATCAACTCTAACCAATTTTGAAGTTCTTAAGCCAATTGGGTGATAATCAAAAGAAGCATATCCCTTAGATACCGTTTTGAGCCTGTCGTAAAAATCAAAAACAATTTCCGAAAGGGGCATATCAAAATTTAACTCAACTCTTTCAGTCGTCAAATAAGTTTGATTTGTCAATTCTCCTCTCTTTTCAATACACAGACTCATGACTGACCCAACATAATCCGATTTGGTAATAATACTGGCTTTGATAAAAGGTTCTTCAACCCTGTTTAAAGTTGAAGGTTCTGGTAAATCAGAAGGGTTGTTTACCAAAATGGTTTTGTCGGGATGTTTGTGAGTATAAGCATGGTAAGACACATTAGGTACCGTAGTAATTACAGTCATGTCAAATTCTCGTTCCAATCTTTCCTGAATAATCTCTAAATGCAGCATTCCTAAAAATCCACATCGAAAGCCAAACCCTAAAGCCGCCGAACTTTCAGGAATAAAAACTAAAGATGCGTCATTTAATTGTAACTTTTCCATAGAAGACCTCAGCTCTTCATAATCATCTGTATCCACCGGATAAATTCCCGCAAAAACCATGGGTTTTACATCTTCAAACCCATCAATATTATTTTGAGTTGGATTGTCAGCGTCTGTTATAGTATCACCTACTTTTACTTCACTTGCTGTTTTAATACCGGTAATTAAGTATCCAACGTCTCCGGCTTTAACACTTTTTTTGGGTTCCTGGTTTAATTTCAAAGTTCCCACTTCATCAGCGAAGTATTCATTATTAGTGGCCATAAATTTAATTCGCTGTCCTTTTTTTATTTCTCCATTAAGTATCCTAAAATAAGTTTCAACTCCTCGATAAGAATTATAAACAGAATCAAATATCAAAGCTTGTAGAGGTTCATTTACATCTCCTTTAGGCGCTGGTACTCTTTCAATAATCGCTTTCAGAATATCACCTACTCCTTGGCCTGTTTTTCCACTCGCATGAATAATTTCATCCGGGTCACATCCCAATAAATCGACAATATCATCCGTAACTTCTTCAGGGTTTGCACTTGGAAGATCTATTTTATTTAAAATAGGAATAATTTCCAAATCATTTTCCAAAGCCAAATATAAATTTGAAATAGTTTGAGCCTGGATACTTTGGGCTGCATCCACAATTAATAAGGCTCCTTCACAGGCGGCAATTGACCTGGAAACTTCATATGAAAAATCAACATGACCCGGAGTATCAATCAAATTTAAAATATAATCCTCGCCATTATTCTCATAATCCATTTGAATCGCATGACTCTTAATAGTAATACCTCGTTCTCTTTCAAGATCCATACTATCTAATAACTGATCTTGCTTTTCCCGGTCGGTTATTGTATTGGTAAATTCCAAAAGTCTATCTGCCAAAGTACTTTTACCATGGTCAATATGTGCAATAATGCAAAAATTTCGAATGTTTTTCATGCCTCTTAAATCCCTTTCTCTTTATTCGGGCAAAGATAACCAAATAGTTTTGTGCACAAAATGCATTTCAGTCTTAGTTTTGATAAATCATACTAAGAATTATTCTACCCAATCTGCTACAAATAAATTGGTGTCATGGGTGCCGTTATTATTTCTATTTGAAGAAAAAATTAGTTTTTTTCCGTCAGGAGAAAACATTGGAAAAGCATCAAATACAGTGTCATAGGTTATTTGTTCTAATCCTGTTCCATCTATATTGATCATAAACAAATTAAATCCATCATGTCTTTCTTTATGATGATTGGTAGAAAATATTATTTTTTCTCCATTTGGATGAAAGAAAGGTGCCCAATTAGCACTTCCTAAATTTGTTATCTTTTTAAGGTTACTGCCATCAACATTGCACATGTATAGTTCCATATGAGTAGGCATTACCAAGTCTTGTGCTAGCAAACCTTTGTATTCTTTTATTTCATCTTCAGTTTTGGGGCGGGAAGACCTGAATATCAATTTTGTTCCATCAGGCGAGAAAAAAGCACCTCCATCATAACCCAATTCAAAGGTTATTTGCTTCACATTTGTCCCATCAATATTCATTATAAATAATTCCAAGTCCCCGGTTCTCATAGATGTGAACACAATTTTATCACCCTTGGGCGAAACCGTTGGTTCAGCATCATAACCAGATTCATTAGTTAATTGGCTGATTTGATTTCCATCAGTATCAGCAACAAATATGTCGAATGTATTATAAACCGGCCAAATATATTTTCCGCCATGATCTTCTTTTTTGGGTATTGGTGGGCAGGCCTCCCCTCCTAAGTGGGTCGATGAATATACAATGGTTGAATCCCCAGGTAAAAAATAACTACAAGTGGTTCTTCCTTTACCTGTACTCACCATTTGTGCCTGTTTACCATTACTCAAATCTTCATTCAAAGCCATCGTGAAAATTTGGTCGCATGACAATCCCCAACTTTCTGTATTTGCTTGAAAAGTAATATTTTCACCATCAAAACTCCAATACGCTTCCGCATTATCACCTCCAAAAGTAAGTTGTTTGATATTATTCAAATGTTTTTCTTGAGGGTAATGAATTACGTTCTCAATTTTAGTAGCTCCAGAAGCTCCATCAGAAGGATCATGTTCATTTTCTTCCTTTTTATCATTAGATTTTTTACAGGCTATAAGACTAAACACTAATGCAACTAAGGTAATTCTAATCTTCATTTTTTATATTTTGAAAGCACAAATGTAGTTTTTTATGATATTTAAATTGCCATTTAGATAAAATTAAGACAATTAGTTCAAATACTAACATACAAAGTACCATGGGAAATTTGATTTTCGTTTTTTAGCATTTGAATTTTTTAATATTTACTTTTGTAAACTGATGGCAAAAATAGACAACATAGAATTGGGAGAATTTCCCTTATTATTGGCACCCATGGAGGATGTGAGCGACCCTCCGTTTAGGGCACTTTGTAAAGAACAAGGTGCAGATGTGGTTTATACTGAGTTTATTTCATCTGAAGGCCTGATACGAGATGCGGCAAAGAGTATTCAAAAATTGGATATCTACGAAAAGGAACGGCCTGTTGGAATTCAAATATTTGGAGCCAATTTGGATTCCATGCTTAAAACTGTTGAAATTGTAGAAAGATCGAAACCAGATTTTATTGATATCAATTTTGGCTGCCCTGTTAAAAAAGTAGTGAGTAAAGGAGCCGGGGCAGGCATTTTAAGGGATATTCCACTAATGGTTAAACTAACGGAAGCAATGGTTAAACACAGTTCGTTACCAATTACCGTAAAAACCAGATTGGGTTGGGATGATGATTCAATTTTTATTCAAGAAGTTGCAGAAAGATTACAGGATGTCGGCACTAAAGCCATAGCAATTCATGGAAGAACACGTGCCCAAATGTATAAAGGGGAAGCAAATTGGGAGCCCATAGCCGAAGTTAAAAATAATCAAAGAATGCATATTCCAGTTTTTGCAAATGGAGATATCGACACTCCTGAAAGAGCCAAGTTAATTCGAGATGAATATGGCTTAGATGGTGCCATGATTGGAAGGGCAAGTATTGGAAATCCATGGTTTTTTAAACAAGTAAAACATTTTTTTAAAACGGGTGAATATTTGGAATCTCCAACAATTTCTGAAAGAGTTGACACAGCAAAACGTCATTTGGAAATGGCCATTGCATGGAATGGAGAACATTCAGGATTGTATGAAACCAGAAGACACTACACCAATTATTTTAAAGGAATTCCACACTTCAAAGAATATAGAATGAGAATGGTAACTTCAGACACTAAAGATCAAGTTTTTGAAACTTTTGAGGAAGTGAAGGATAAATTCACTAACTCAAGATCATATTAGAAGTGAAACCTTGGGTTATTGAACTATTCAACCAATTTCTTAGAAATCCTTGCACTTGCAATTTTCGCAGCCAAATATCCCAAAACAATTATGGTTGCAACCACCAATAAAACATTGGTGAAATAAAATTCAACAGGATAGGCCAATGAATTAGTAATCATTATCAATCCGTATTTTTTTTGCAATAAAACAAATGGCATAGCCAATAAAAGACCAACTATTAATCCGAAAATAGTTAGTAAAAAACCTTGAAATACAAATATCCTTCTAATTTCTTTAATATCAGTGCCCAAATGAAAAAGTGTTTTTAAATTTTCGCGTTTGTCAATAATCATCATGACTATTGCTCCAATTACATTAAATAAGGCAATAATTAAAATAAGAGTAAAAACCATATATGAAGCCAAGTTTTCCGTATTCAGCATTTTATAAAAAACAGAGTTCAATTGTTCTCGAGTTTCTACTTTATAATCAGTCCCTAAATTATTTTGTAATTCTTCTTTGACAGATTTAATATTGCTATCGTTGGAAACCCTAATTTCTATGGCAGATATCTGATTAGCATTATAACTCAATAGTTGCTGTATTAAACTTAAATTTGCATACACATACTTTCTATCCAAATCATCGGTTAATTTATAAATTCCTATAGGTCGTGTTTCTACTTTGTTAAAGGCTGTTTGAGGATTGTTTATATAACCTTCCCCAGGTTTAGGTACGAATATTTTTAGTGTTTCTAAATAATCATAAGCCCCCACAGAAAGTATATTTGATAATCCACTTCCAACTACAACCGTATGTTTTTCATTATAATTAATCCATTCACCAAGATAAACTGCCGTATCCATTTTATTGACCAGCAAATAATTAATATCCACTCCTTTGATTAGGGCCACATGCGATTTATCTCCATAATTAAAAAAAGCCCTTTCCTCAATTACCTTTGTAAAAGCCTCAATATTCTCCTTTATTAAAGATTTTTTAATTGAATCATTAAAATAAAATGATTTACCCTGAACTGATGTGATTTTAAGATCAGGATCTGATGTTTGGATAAAACTTAAACTAAAATTCTTTAATCCTGAGAAAACAGACATTACTACAAATAAAGCAATTGTGCTTACTATGACTCCAATAACAGCAATTAGAGTGATAATATTAATTGCATTATTACTGCTTTTTGAAAATAAATAACGTCTTGCTATGTAAAGCGAAAAATTCAATTTATTTAATTTTTCTTTTTGGGATTGATTATGGGGTTTTCATCCTCACCCCGTAAAGCAGCTTCAATATTATCTATATAATCTAAAGAATCATCAATAAAAAAAGCTAGTTCAGGCATTCGTCGTAATTGGTTTTTTGTACGCTTGGCCATTTCATATCGAATAGATTGGGTATTGGAAATCACTCCCTTCAAAATAGAATCTCGATTTGTAGTGGGAAAAACGCTTAAAAAAACTTTAGCCTGACCCAAATCAGATGTCACATTGACTTTGGTAACGGATATTACTACTCCTTTAATACTATCTCGAGCCGATCCTTGCAAAATATCCACCAAATCCTTTTGCAATACGCTTGCAATTTTTTTTTGTCTATTTGTTTCCATAAATGCAAAAATAAGGCTATTATCTATCAAAAATATTTATTTTTGAAATAAATCTCTCAAATGATTTTTTTGCAGAATATATTATAATTTAATGATACAATCCATAGAGATGAAAAAAATAGAACATATTGGAATTGCAGTAAAAGACATTTCAGAGTCAAATAAACTGTTTGCATCACTTTTCAATAAAAGCTATTATAAAATGGAAGAAGTGTTAAGTGAAGGAGTAAAAACTTCATTTTTTCAGGTTGGATCAAATAAAATAGAGCTTCTTGAATCAACAGATGAAAATAGTTCCATAGCTAAATTTATTGAAAAAAAAGGGGAAGGCATACATCATATAGCCTTTGCTGTTGAAGATATTGAGCATGAAATTAAAAGATTAAAAAAAGAAGGATTTCATATTTTAAATGAAATACCCATTAAAGGTGCAGATAATAAAATGGTAGCCTTTATTCATCCTAAAACAACAAATGGGGTTTTAATTGAGTTATGTCAAGACATTTATAAGTGAGTTTAAATAAAATTCAATGATTAGAAAAGATTCGAATCTGGAGTAAATTCTACCCAAATAATATGTTTGCCTTTTATATAGAATTAATTACCTTGCAAATCACAAAATATGCATACAATCCATGAGTAAATCTTTTGAAAAATATCATAAAAGAAGGCTGAGGTCTTCTTTTGTATCGGTAGTTCTTAGTATTTCATTGGTGCTTTTTTTACTTGGTTTTTTAGGGTTGTTAATTATTAATACAAAAAATGTTTCCAATTATTTTAAGGAACAGGCAGCCATAACACTTTTCTTTAAAAACGATGTGAAAAAAGAAGGTATCTTAAATTTACAGGCTTCTATTGATTCAGAAGAATTTACAAGAAGTTCTAAATTTATTTCAAAGAAAGAGGCTGCACAAATTTATAAAGAAGAAAATGGGGAGGATTTTATGGATTTTTTGGGATATAACCCATTGCAAAATTCAATTGATATATTTGTGAAAGCTGATTTTGTAACCCCTGAAAAAATGGCTGAAATTGAAAAAATTTATAGCGGCAATCAATTTGTTTCGGATGTTTCATATGACAAACCATTGGTAGAGTTATTGACCGAAAATGTAAAAAAAATAAGTTTTTTTATTTTGATATTTAGCGGATTAGCAACCTTAATTGTTGTTATACTAATAAACAGTTCACTTCGTTTATCCGTTTATTCCAAAAGATTTACAATCAAAACTATGCAAATGGTGGGTGCTACCAAAAATTTTATAAGAAATCCATTTATTTGGAGAAGTGTCAAATTGGGAATTATTGGTGCCATAATAGCTTTGATTGAATTGTCAATAGTCGTCTACTATATAGATATTAATTTTCCAAACTTGGGTTTACTACAAAATCAAATTGAATTGATCGGTTTATTCGGCGGAATTTTCATAATTGGAATTTTAATTACTTGGTTGAGTACTTTTTTTGCGACACAAAGATTTTTAAATTTAAGAACCGATGAATTATATTATTAATAGAATTTAATTTACAATGGCTAAAAAAACAAAGAAACAAAATTTCAAATCGGAAGATTTTCTTTTTGAAAAAAGAAATTACCAGATTATGACCATTGGAATTGTTATCATTTTAATTGGTTTTATTTTAATGGCCGGCGGGGGCAGTGATGACCCTCAGGTATTTAATGAAAAGATTTATAATTTTCGCAGAATTCGACTTGCACCAACAGTTGTACTTATAGGATTGGCGGTTGAAATATATGCCATTATGGCCAATCCAAAAAAAATCAAAAAATAGCATTTTCAAACTTCATATTTAATTTAATTCATTTATGAGTTATTTAGAAGCAATTATTTTAGGAATTATTCAAGGTTTAACCGAATTTTTGCCTGTATCTTCAAGTGGTCATTTAGAAATTGTAAAAGTGATTTTTGGAAATGATTCCATGCCAGCTGAAAGTTTAACTTTTACGGTAATATTGCATTTTGCAACTGCATTAAGCACCTTAGTTGTTTTTAGAAAAGAAGTAATTGAAATTTTGAAAGGCCTTTTCCAATTTCAATGGAATGATGAGTCTATATTTTCTGTAAAAATTATTATCTCCATGATTCCGGCTGCTATTATCGGACTCATGTTTGAAGAACAATTAGAATCTTTTTTTAATGGGAATATTTTGGTTGTTGGATTCATGCTTTTGATAACGGGATTGCTATTATATTTGGCTGATAAGGCAAAAAAAACAAATAAAAATGTTGGGTATAAAAGTGCAATACTTATTGGGTTTTCACAGGCAATAGCGATGCTCCCAGGAATTTCAAGGTCGGGTGCAACAATTTCCACTTCTGTTTTGCTTGGAGTAGATAGAACCAAGGCAGCTAGATTTTCATTCTTGATGGTGGTTCCTCTTATTTTTGGTAAAGTTATTAAAGACATTTTGAGTGGAAATATTAGTTTGGATAGTGGTCAGTTTGGTAGTATGAGTATTGGGTTTATTTCGGCATTTATTGCTGGCCTTTTTGCCTGTAACTGGATGATCAATCTCGTTAAAAATAGTAAACTTTATTACTTTTCATATTACTGCTTCATCATTGGAATACTTGCTATTACTTATTCATATTTCAACATATAATATGAACGAAGAAGATTTTAAAAATGGCCAAATTATTCTAGTTGATAAGCCTTTGAATTGGACTTCCTTTCAAGTTGTAAATAAGATTCGCTGGGCAATTCGAAAAAAATTCAATGTCAAGAAGATCAAGGTTGGTCATGCAGGTACTTTAGACCCACTTGCAACCGGCTTATTAATTATTTGTACTGGAAAACTTACAAAAACAATTGATGGGTTACAGGCTCAAACAAAAGAGTATACAGGAACTTTTACCCTGGGAGCAACAACACCTTCCTATGATTTGGAAACAGAAATAAACGAATCATACAAAATTGATCACATTACCGATAAACAGATAATAGAATCATCAAAATTATTCTTAGGAGAAATTGATCAGATACCTCCACTATATTCTGCCATAAAAAAAGATGGAATCAGAATGTATGAACTGGCTAGAAAAGGAGAAACGACCCAAATCAAATCCAGAAAAATTACAATTTTAGAATTTGAAATAACAAAAATTGACTTACCAAATATTGGCTTTAAAATAGTTTGCAGTAAAGGAACTTATATTCGATCGATAGCAAATGATTTTGGAAAATCTCTTAATTCTGGTGCTTATTTATCTTCCTTACGAAGAACAAAAAGTGGTGATTTTGAAGTTAAAAATGCATTTAACCCATCAGAATATATCAAATTATTGAATTAAAAAAAATGTGCTACCCGACTTTCACCTGCAGGAATCTCCCAACAATCTTCATATTCCTTTTTATTAATAATTAAATTATCAAATACGATAGTTTTTTCTGAAACTCCCTTGTTTTTTATCAATTTCTTAAAATCTGGAATTTCTTTTAATTGAACATATTCACCTTGTTTAAAACAAACATTAATTTTATCAATTAATGAAACTTCAAATTTCTTTTCCAGGGAAAATATGAATGAAATCAACTCATTATTATCATCCATTGATAGAGGAGTCTCATCGGATACAAATACTATTATAAAACGACCATATTTAATTTCATAAAATATTTTATTCGCTTCAAATTTTTGAAAGAATTGTCGAATTTTTTTATCAATTATTGGACATTCATTTTCATAGAATTTTCTATGAGATGGATAAATATAAATTTTGGAATTATCCGGTAATGATTTATAGCTGACTAACATAAAATATCAAATTCATAATTTAAAATCAAACTTTATAATTTAACCCATTCAACATGGATCTCACCAATTGATCCAAACTTACTTTTGAATTCCAACCCCAATCCTTACAAGCTTGCTTATCATCAACACTTTGAGGCCATGTATTTGCAATTTCCTGCCTTGTATCATCCTCATATTTAATTATAAAATTCGGAATATACTTTTGGATTGCCCTCGATAAAACTTTTGGCGAGAAGCTCATAGCCGCAATATTATAGGACTCATATTTTGAAATATTATTACTTTCCATCAATTGAATTGTTGCATCAATGGCATCATCCATATACATCATTGGTAAAGTTGTGTCTGCGTTTAAAAAACTAGTATAGGATTTATTTTTAATGGCTTCATGAAATATTTGAACAGCATAATCAGTTGTCCCTCCTCCAGGAATTGTTTTATAACTTATAATCCCAGGGTATCTAACACTTCGCACATCCACACCAAATTTATTATGATAATATTCACACCAGTTTTCACCTGCTAATTTACTAATCCCATAAACTGTAGTTGGATTCATAATTGTATGTTGAGGTGTATTGGTTTTTGGCGAAGAAGGGCCAAAAACAGCAATGGAACTAGGCCAAAATACCCTGTTAATAATCCTTTCCTTTGCCAGATCAAGCGCTAAAAAAAGTGTACTCATATTCAATTCCCATGCCTTTTTAGGTATCTTTTCAGCAATGGCAGACAACATGGCAACCATTAAATAAACTTGATTAACATTATGTTTTTTTATGACCTTTAATACATCCTCCTTTTTAGTTGCATCCAATATTTCAAAAGGACCAGATTTCATTACTTCATAATTCCCAACCCTTATATCTGATGCAATAATATGATCATTACCATATATTTGACGTAATTTTAATACTAGTTCCGTTCCAATTTGACCACTTGAACCAATGATAAGAATTTTAGATGCCATGGTTATTAAATTTAAGTCTCGCAAATATATGTAATTATTGAATAGTTTTAATAATGAAATATCTATTCGAAGTACTTATAATTATTCCTTATTTTTGAACCCAAATTAAGAACTTAAAATGAAAATAACATCTATATTAATGTTTATCATATTTGCAAGTTTATTTTCTTGTAATAAAACTTCCTCAAAAAAAGAAATCCAAGTTGTTCGAGACACATTAAAAATAACTAAAATAAAGGCGAATTACATCGAAATAAAACTTAATTCCAAATCAAAGAAAGCTGTTGAAAATTGGGTGGAATATCAAAAAATGGATGAATTTATTGTTCAATATCATAATATTTCATTAACAGATGCTATATTCAATTCCAATGAACTATCTGAATTAGCCCAACAAATGAAGGATAGTATTCGCATAGAAAATTTCAAAACACCCTCAGTTAAAATTCGATTAAATGTTTTACATAATGAGACATTACGGCTTGCCGATATGGCAACTATTCCTAAAATAAGCCAACTTGAGGTGCAAAAGGAAAATGAAAACATATTGAATGCCTATTCTGCATTGAATTTAAAAATAAATAACATAATTAGTCAGGAAAATTTGAATAAAGAATTGCTTGAGTTTATTGATCAGGTTTCTAGCTCTTCAAATACGAATCAACTTTTATATGAAACCAATGACAGTATTAAAAAATAAGTAATTTAATTGAGCGTTAATAGATTCGTGTATAGCTCAATTAATTCCTTTTGAATTGGATAAACTAAAAAGAAATAAATGAAGAAAATATTATATAATTTTAATTATCATACCAAATTTTGTGCTGCAATGAACTTAAAATTAATAAATATAAATGGCATGAATGTTTTTGATCAATCCTAAATGATTTTATTTTCATTATATTTGAAAATTATAGTATTAAAAATTGGGGTTCCCTGCATATGAAAAAGTATTTATACTATATATTATTCCTTTCTATTTGTCATGGATATTCTCAGTATAATGAGAATGCTCCATGGATGAATATCAATCAAAAAAAGTCCAGCATCAAGTCAAAAACAAAATTAAGTGATTTATCGGCTGCATTCAATCAATATTGGAAGAATAGAGATTTTCAAAAAAAGGGAAGTGGATTCAAACCATTTAAACGTTGGGAAAATCATTGGAAAAATCATCTTTTAGAAGATGGCTCTGTACCAACTCCTGAACTTCTTTGGGCCGCATGGGAATCTAAACAAAAATTAAAAGGAGGAAAAAGTAATTCCAGTAATTGGCAATCAAAAGGACCCTATACTACCAACTTAAAAACCGGACAAGGAAGAGTAAATACTTTTGCTGTAGACCCAAACAATGCAACCACGTTTTATGTAGGAGCTCCTTCAGGAGGATTATGGAAATCCAGTGATTCGGGTATTAATTGGATACCTTTATCAGATCAAATTCCACAAATTGGAGTTTCAGGGATAGCTATTGACCCCAATAATTCTAGTATTATTTACATCGCCACAGGAGATGATGACGCACTTGATACATATAGTGTTGGTGTCATGAAATCCATCGATGGAGGAATTACATGGAATAAAACCGGATTGGATTTTTCATCTACAAATTCTATTTCTAATGAAATTTATATCCACCCTACAAATTCAAATATAATCTGGGTTTCAACTAGCAAAGGCTTTTGGAAAAGTTCTAATGCCGGGGTAAGTTGGTCTAAAAAAATATCAGGAAATATTTTGGATTTTAAACTAAAACCAGGAGATCCCAATACAATTCATGCAGTTTCCTCATCAAATTATTGGAAATCTACTAATGGGGGTGAAAATTTTACTCAAATATCATCCGGATTACCTGCTTCATCTTCACGTTTTGCTATTGATATTACCCCAGCTAATTCTAGCTATGTATATATATTGAGTGCCGATACGGATAATAATTTTCAAGGAATTTATAAATCAACGAATAGCGGAAATTCATTCAGTAAAACATCTGAAACTGACGATATTTTTGGGGAAAGCAGCCAAGCCTGGTATGATATGGCATTGACCGTATCACCTAGTGATGCAGATATGGTATTTGTAGGGGTTCTTGATATTTGGCGTTCAACTAACGGAGGCGATGACTTTTCTCAAATTAATCATTGGTGGAATACATCAGAACCCTCATATACACATGCTGACATTCATTTTTTAAGATTTTTTAATGACAAGTTGTATGCCGGAACCGATGGCGGAATTTATGAATCTTCAAATAACGGCTCTGGTTTTTCTGATTTAACTGAAAACTTAAATATCAGTCAATATTATAAAATTGCTACTGCAAAAAATTCTGCTTCAAACATTGTAGGTGGATTACAAGATAATGGAGGATTTGCATTCAGTAATAACATATGGCATAAATATCATGGTGGTGATGGAATGGATTGTGTGGTAAGCCCGAATAATCAAAACACTTATTATGGATTCACGCAATTCGGAGGAAGCTTAAATGTAACTTATGATGCTGGCTCTTCCCAAGGTTCAACACTCACCTCCGCACCGGATGATGAAGTAGATGGATCTGATGATATAGGTGGAAATTGGGTTACTCCTCTTGTAGCTAATAATGAAGGAACTTTATATGCGGGTTATTCAAAATTGTATAAATTAAATAATAATTTATGGGAAGCTGTTTCATCAAGTGATTTGGGAGGAGATTTGGACAATATAGAAATTTCCAATTCCAACAATCAAATAATTTATGTATCAAGATCAAATATATTATTCAAAAGTACGGACAGCGGAATCACATTTAATCAGGTATCTTTTACTTTTCCCGCAAGCATAAGCTCTATATCAATCAATCATCAAAATAGTGATGTTATTTATATTTCAAACAATGGATTTGATGGTAATATTTATAAGTCAATTGATGGGGGAGATAATTGGACAAATATTACCTTGAATTTACCGAATGAACCAAAACTCGTTATCAAACATCAAAATCAAAGTTTGATCAACGATTTATATCTTGGTACAAGCCTTGGAGTATATCACATTAATGACAATATGGCTCAATGGGAAGTTTATGATGCCAATTTACCCAATGTACCCGTATATGATATTGAAATAAATTCCGAAGAGGGAGTTATTACAGTTGGAACCTATGGACGGGGTGTTTGGCAATCACCCATTCAAGTTTCGAAAAGTAATTTTGACATGAGCTTAATAGAAATAAACTCAAACAATAGTGTTCAATGTAGTGGAATTACCCCAATAATAAAGGTCAAAAATAACGGATTAATTAGTTTCGATCAAATTGACATTATTTATATTGTTGACAATGATTCCTATACGCACACAATTTATGGAAATGTGAATCCAGGTGAGATAAAAGAAATAGAATTACCCAATAATGATTTGATAATTTTTGGAGATCATGATCTATATTTAGAGGCCACTATTTTAAATGATGCTTTTAGTGGCAATAATTCATTATTCTCAAAATTTAAAACCAATACTTCAAGTTCAGGCATCTATTTAAATACCTTTGGAGACATTAATTCAGACACATGGTTGGTTTCAACTACGGAAGGATCAGATCTCTGGCATAAAGGGATTGCTACAACAACAAATTTTAATAATAAATTTGATAATTCCTATAATACAAATTCTACAGGTAATTATTCCGATGAAACGACAAGTTATTTAATTTCACCTTGTTATGATTTAACCGAGTTGGAAAATCCAAAATTAAAATTTGATATGGTTTTTGATATAGAACAAGATTGGGATGTGTTATATATGGAATATACTTTAGACAATGGTGATAATTGGTTAATTCTAGGTTCTGCAAACGATCCTAATTGGTATAATAGTAGCTTTATTGATCCACAAAGACCTGTTACAGTGGGTAAACAATGGACAGGAACAGATACAACTGTTAAAGAATACAGCTACGATTTATCTGCATTCACGAATGAGACTAATGTGATTTTTCGATATGTATTTGCCTCTGATCAATCAGAAAACGGAGAAGGAGTTGCCCTTGATAATTTCACTATTGATGCAACTTCAATTATATTGGCGGTTGACGATATAGACAAAAACTATTTTACAATTTATCCAAACCCTTCTTCTTCGGTTTTTAATATTCAAAGACCGTCTTTCAACGAAATGGATATTTTTTTATACGACCTTACTGGTAAAATAATTTTTAGAGAAAAAAACATTCTAAGCGCAAATTATTCCTTGATACTTCCTAAAAATATTGCCAAGGGAATTTACTTTTTAAAGATTACTGAAGGAAATAGACATACTGCAAGACAACTAATTGTTGATTAATCAAAGAAAAATCATTCTTAAATTTCACCCTTTACCATTTGCTTATATGCAAAATCAACAGCTCTTGCTGTTAGAGCCATATAGGTAATACTTGGGTTCTGTGTTCCTGAACTTGTCATGCATGCACCATCTGTGACAAAAATATTAGATACCTCATGCATTTGATTCCATTTATTAAGAATTGAAGTTTGAGGGTCATGACCCATGCGTGCAGTACCCATTTCATGTATACAAGCTCCAGGTGCGGTCAAATTATTATATGATTTTATTTCTTCACAACCTGCGGCTTCCAACATTTCAATAGCACATTTTACACCATCCTCACGTAATTTCATCTCATTCTCCCTTAGCTTGGCATCAAATGTAATTGTTGGTATTCCATGCTGATCTTTTTTATCAAAATTCAGAAACATTTTGTTTTCATGATAGGGTAGCATTTCACCAAAACATGTCATTCCTAATCTATAAGGTCCGGGTTTAAACATAGAATTTTTTAATTCCATACCAATGGCATCCTCCGGGATGTTTTTAACTCTTGATATTCCACCTTGGTATCCAAAACCTCGTTTATATTCTTTTTTCTTTGTTTTTTTATCAATATTTGTAAATCTTGGAATATAAAAACCGACAGGTTTTCTGCCCTTGTAATAAGTGTCTTCAAAACCAGGCACCAAGGCCGAAACACCCATACCATAATGATGATCCATTATATTATGCCCCAATTCGCCGCTGTCATTCCCTAATCCATTTGGAAACCTTTTCGAACGACTATTCAATAAAATAGCAGTGGTTCCCACGGTACTTGCATTACAAAAAATTATTCGAGAAAAAAATTCAAATTCTTCCCCAGTTTCTGAATCCTTAATTTTAACACCCGAGGCCTTTTTTGAAGTTTCATCATATACAATTTCAGACACAATGCTATTGGCGCGTATGGTTAAATTTCCTGTTTCCTCAGCAACAGGAATTGTTGATGAAACACTGCTAAAATAGGCACCATAAGGACATCCTCTCCAGCATCTGTTTCTACTTTGACATTGCCCTCTTAACCCTTTATGGGTTTCAGGATCATATTCGGTGAGATGAGCAACTCTTCCTGGAGTAACGACTCTTTCCGGATAAACTTTTGCCACCTCTTCTCTAAAATGTTGTTCGGCACAATTTAACTCAAACGGTGGTAAAAATACGCCGTCTGGAACTTGTCTGAGTCCTTCTTTTTGTCCGCTAACACCCACAAAAGTTTCTACATAATCATACCATGGTTCAATATCTTTGTAGCGAATTGGCCAATCTATGGCTACACCTTCTTTTTCATTTGCTTCAAAATCTATATCACTCCATCTATAACAATGTTTTCCCCACATGATCGAACGGCCCCCAACATGGTGCCCGCGAATCCAATCAAATCGTTCAACCTCATCATAATCGTAATCACTATCTTTATTAATCCAATGTTTGTTATCTTGATTTACCCACCAATTCAATCTATTCTGTTTAAAATAATGCTCTTCAACTTCATCATTTGAGACTTTATTTTGAGTAGGTAATTGCCAGGGATCTTTTGAAGCGGTTGGATACTCACCATGCTTTACCATTCTTCCTCTCTCTAAAATCAAGGTTTTTAAACCCTTTTTACACAATTCCATCGCGGCATATCCTCCACTAATACCAGATCCGATAACTATTGCATCAAAAGTGAATTCTTTTTGATCATTTATACTCATAAGGCCCATGCTTTTCCGTCCACTTCATCCAATGAAATACAAGCTTCATATTTTCCGGGAATGGGTAGATAATTTAAGTAATTTTTTGCAATACTTTCGGTTAATAAATAATAAGCTACGGTCTGCTGTTTCAAATCCATGAAAGATTTTTTCGCAGATTTATCATTTTCATCGGTAGATTTGGATAATTTGTTAAGAGTCTTGATTCGATTTTCAGAAGAAGCATCCAAATACCTTGTAAGAGCAGTAAAATATTTCGAATAATCCTCTCTATCTTTTGGTTTATAAACGGTACCAATCATCAAATCAATTATTTGATGCACACCAACTTCAGTTGCTGCAGGGCTATCAGTTTTGGGTAAAATAACATCAATTAACTCTTTAACCAATGAAAAGTCCTGCTTATTAAAAAAATGTAAAGAATAATCTTCCTTATCTATCTGAATAACATCCTTACAACTTAGGACAAGTGAACTTACTAGAGGTGCACTCAAAAGCGATCCAGTAGCAAATGAAACCATTTTTATAAGTTCTCTTCTTTCCATATATTATAAAATTATTCTTAATTCAATTCGCGGAGCCAAATGTTTCTAAAACTCACTCTGCTATTATCTCCATGATCCTGCAACATAAGTGGTGCCTCACCATGTGCCAAGTTCTTAGGCACTCCAACATTTTCAGTCGTGCCTTTAATGATAAAATGGTCTTGAATTAATATGCCATTATGCAATACGCTAATAGTACCTGATTTGCTTTTATTTCCATCTGAATCAAATTCTGGAGCATGATAAATTATATCATAAACATTCCATTCTCCAGAAGGCATTGAAGACATAGCAATTGGAATGGACTGTTTATACAAAGCTCCTACTTGTCCATTTACATAGGTGTCATTATTGTTATTATCCAATACCTGAATCTCGTATCTTTTCTGAATATAAACCCCACTATTGGCTCTGGATTGATTTTCTCCTTGAATCTCTTTAGGAGATTTCCATTCAATATGAAGTTGCATTGACCCAAATTTTTTCTTGGTTTGAATATTACCCGTTTGATTCTTCACCGTCATACTTCCATCCTTATTCAGAATCCATTTTACGCGAGTTGAATCTCCCGTACTTATCCATTCGTCAAAATTACTTCCATCAAAAAGTACAATAGCATCCGAGGGTGCCCTATTGTTAACTCC
>JAUXGV010000044.1 GCA_030621915.1 Flavobacteriaceae bacterium | reverse complement strand
TAAACTATTTTACCTTTTGGAGTAACAAATTTTAAAGAGTCTACTACTTTAATACTATCAGCACTCTCCAATTCTCCGTCGTCATATCTTTTTTCAAATTCGTTAAAATATTCCTTATTTCCGTTATGATCATAGGGTTTTTGAATGGATCTACCTGTAGGGGTATAATATCTTGAGACGGTTAATCTAACCGCCGAACCATCTCCTAATTCCATTTCTTGTTGTACCAATCCCTTTCCAAAGGATCTTCTTCCAACAATAGTACCCATATCATTGTCCTGCAAAGCTCCGGCAACTATTTCACTGGCCGATGCTGAGGCTCCATTAATTAAAACAAAAACATGACCTTCTTCAAAATCTCCTTTGGAAGTAGCATAAGTATTATCTATTTTGGATCCCTTATTTTTAGTAAAAACAATAAGCTTACCATCCTCTAAAAACTCATCAATAATCTGAGTAGCAACCTGCAAATATCCCCCGGGATTATGACGTAAATCAAGCACCAATTTTTTCATACCGTCCTGCATTAATGAATCCAAGGCCTCCTTAAATTCATCATAAGTAGTAGCTGCAAATTTGTTGATTTTTATATAACCCAATTCATCATCAATCATATAAAAAGCATCTACGCTTTCAATAGGAACTTCTCCCCGAATTATTGTGAATGGAAGGGTATTGTTTTCAGACTTTCTAAACACTTCAAGTTCCACATCAGTATTTGGTTCACCTTTTAGGGTTTTGATAATATAATCACTATCAATTTTCCTTCCATATAAGGTATCATTATTTGCAATTAAAATTCTATCTCCGGCTTTAATCCCTGCTTTTTCACTAGGTCCATTTTCCAATACCTTGATTACCGTAAGAGAATCTTTGCGCATTCTAAACTGTATTCCAATTCCTACAAATTTTCCATTCATAGTTTCCGCAATTCTTTGCTGTTCACTGGCTGGAATATAAACAGAATGTGGGTCTAATTTGCTCAGCATATGCTTAATAGTTCCATCTAGCAAACTGTCTGTATCCACTTCATCAACATATTCATATTGTATGAAATTTATCAATCGTTTTATTTTCTTTTCCTCAGGTGTTCCTCCAAAAAAAGTGACAGATTTCTGCTCGTAATCTAATGAACTACCAATAAATATTCCAAAAGCAATAGCTAATGATAACAATAATGGAAGGTATATTTTTGTCTTTTTATTCATTTAAAGAGAGTTCTAATATTTCAATATTGGCTTTTTTTAAAAAATCTACACCTGTATCATCTTTATAGGCTTTGGTGTAAACAACCCTATTAATTCCTGATTGAAGGATTAGCTTACTGCAATCTCTACAAGGAGATAATGTTAAATATAAGGTTGCTCCCTTACAAGATTGGGTGGATGAAGCTACTTTTAAAATGGCATTGGCTTCAGCATGCAAAACATGCCATTTGGTATTTCCATTATCATCTTCGCAACAATTATCAAAGCCCGTTGGTGAACCATTATAACCATCAGAAATTATCATTTTATCCTTAACAATTAAGGCTCCTACTTGCTTGCGTTCACAATGAGATAAATTTGCCCATTCTCTTGCCATTTTTAAATAGGCTACATCATATCTCCGCCTTTTTTTATCCGTCATTCATTTTGTGTTTAACTCTTTGTTACAAGAAAGCGAAAATAGTTAACTTTAAATTTAAAGCTGTTAAAATTTACCAAAATTTTCTTTCTATAAGCATAGGAATCACTATTCCGGCAACTATAGAAGAAACTACAATGATCCAATCTCTTTTCTGTCTTTTTAAAATGTTTAAGATTAAATAATTTATAATTAAAATAAATACGGTTACAATAATTTGTGCAATTTCAATGCCAATAGCAAATTCAATCAATGGGAATAATTTGTTTTCAAAATCATCAACCAATATTTTAAAATAACTTGAAAATCCCAAACCGTGAATTAAACCAAAAAGAAAAGCTAATAAAAATGAAATATTTAAATAATTAGAAGATTTATTCACAAAAATAATGTTAAAAAGTGCTGTGAATAAGATGGTTAATGGAATTAAAAACTCTATTAAATCCATTTCAATGTATAATAAATTGTAAGCAGATAGTGCTAAAGTTAAAGTATGACCTAGTGTAAAGAAAGTAACCAGACCCAACACTTTTTTCCAATCTTTAAAACCATAAAGAATTGTCAAGACCATTAAAAATAATACATGGTCATATGCTTTCCAATCTAAAACATGGTCCAAACCCAATTTAAAGTACCATTGAAAATCTTCCATTTTAATATTTTATTTTTTTAAATAAATCCCAAAGTACAATGCCGCAACTTACCGAAACATTCAAGGAGTGTTTGGTTCCAAATTGTGGTATTTCAACACAAAAATCCGAAACAGAAACGACTTCCTGTTGAACTCCTTTTACTTCATTCCCGAATATTACTGCGTATTTCTGATTTTTAACAATGTTAAAATCTTGCAATTTATTACTATTTTCTGTTTGTTCAATGGAGACAATTTTAACACTCATACTATGCAATTTTTTGACTAAATCAACAGTTCTTTCTGTATATTCCCAATCAACAGACTCTGTTGCACCCAAAGCAGTTTTATGAATTTCCTTGTGGGGTGGCTTGGCTGTTATACCACATAAATATATTTTCTCAATCAAAAAGGCATCACTGGTTCTGAAGACCGAACCAATATTATTTAAACTCCGAATATTGTCAAGAATAACTATCAATGGAATCTTAGTTGTTGACTTAAATTCATCAACATTGAGCCTTCCTAATTCACTATTTTTTAATTTTCTCATAATTATACCAATCTGTATATATTTCTTGGATAATCCAGTATATTCACCTTATCCGATTCCAATTCTCTCAAAGCATCCTTGGCAATCCATTGTGCCGATTTTGAATCAATTTTCAAAATTTTGTGTGCTGTTTGTATTGACATTTTGCATAAATCAACATTTCTTTTTCCAATTTGTCTTAGTGCCCAGTTTACTGCTTTTCTTACATACAATCTATCATCTGTTGCATGCTCGATAAGTATTGGGTAAAACTGTTCAAAAACCTCATTCTTTGCATTTTTATTTGCGAATCCATAAGTTGCCATTAAAACAAAGCCCGCTCTTTTTTCAAATTCACTCTTTCGTTTACTCCATTCAAGAGCTTTTTCAATAGCCAGCGTATTAAACTTAAATAACTGCATACAAAAGGAATCGCAAATCTCCCAGGTATTAAAATGTAAAACCCATTTTTCCATCAAATCATCAGTGATTTCCTGAGGTTTACAAATTTTAGCACAAAGTAATTGCGCATCGTAAATATTTGTATCAAATAGTTGAATTCCTAGATCAGTATTTTTTCCTATTTTTTTTGCTAACGTTTGAAGATCTTTTTGATAAACACCCCAGGAATTATCGCTTTGAATACGATATTTTTTAGCCTTAAAGACTTTGATTTCATTATTGGAAAGAGATTTTAACTCTTTAAGTATTTCGTTTAATTGCAATAAAAATTCTGGTTTAAAATTATATCTTTGCTATATTCGAAGGCTTTAATTTTTATATTTTTAAAACCAATTTTACGTATAATGACTTAAAGTTGCAAATATAAAAATTAAATTTACGATTCGAATTTTAAGCAAACCAAAATGATCTGTCTTGACTAAAACAAAAGAAAAAAAAGTTACCCCTTTAATGCGGCAATACAACAATATCAAGATTAAATATCCTGATGCTATGTTACTTTTTAGGGTGGGGGATTTTTATGAAACTTTTGGTGATGATGCAAAAAAGGCAGCCAAAATTTTAGGTATTGTTCTAACAAAACGAGGCGCGGGAAGTGAAACTGAAACGGCCTTGGCTGGATTTCCACATCATTCCATAAATACCTATTTACCAAAGTTGGTAAAAGCTGGATTAAGAGTAGCTATTTGCGATCAGCTGGAAGATCCGAAAATGACAAAAACCATCGTAAAACGAGGTGTCACGGAATTGATCACACCAGGTGTTGCATTAAATGACGAGGTATTACAGGCAAAAAAAAATAATTTTTTGGCATCGGTTCATTTTGGTAAAAAACAAATTGGAATTTCATTTTTAGATGTTTCGACAGGTGAATTTTTGACTGCTGAAGGAGATGTAGAATATATCGATAAATTACTACAAAATTTTTATCCAAGCGAGGTATTGGTGCAGAAACAAAATAAGGTCAGGTTTAGAGACAATTTTGGCGAACAATTTTACACTTTTTATTTAGAAGATTGGATTTTCCAAAATGATTATGCTTATGAAAGTTTAACCAATCATTTTAAAATAAAATCTCTAAAGGGTTTTGGTATTAATGAATTGAACGAGGGGATAATATCTTCAGGAGCTGTTTTGTTTTATTTGTCTGAGACTCAACATCATAAACTAGAACATATTGTTAGCATCCAACGAATTTGTGAAGAAGATTTTGTTTGGATGGATAAGTTTACCATTCGAAATTTAGAATTGTATTATTCTACTGCGGATCAAGCCGTAACCCTAATTGACATTATTGACAATACAATTTCTCCTATGGGAGGGAGATTATTGAAACGCTGGCTGGCACTTCCTTTGAAGGACATTGACGGAATTAAAAAAAGGCACGATATTGTAAAATACTTTATTGATCATGACGATTTTTTCGAGTCTGTCTCCTATCAAATAAATCAGATCAGCGATTTAGAGCGCTTAATATCAAAGGTTGCTACGGGTAAAATTAACCCAAGGGAAGTTGTTCTTTTGAAGGATTCGTTAAAAGCAATACTACCCATTCAAGAAGTCTTTATAAAAAGTAAGAATCAATCTCTTCAAAAATTAGGAAATCAATTTGATCGTTGTGCAAATTTAATTGAAAAAATAAATAAAACGCTTTATAATGATGCTCCTATAAATATCAATAAAGGAAATGCCATTGCCAATAGGGTATCGGTTGAATTGGATGATTTGCGCGCAATTTCTTCAACCGGGAAGGAATACCTAGATAGGATGTTGCAAAGAGAATCTGAACGAACTCAAATTCCAAGTTTGAAAATTGCTTTTAATAATGTTTTTGGTTATTATATAGAAGTTCGAAATACGCACAAAGATAAAGTTCCTGAAGAATGGATTAGAAAACAAACACTTGTCAATGCTGAGAGGTATATCACCGAGGAATTAAAAGAATACGAAGAAAAAATATTAGGAGCTCAGGAAAAAATTGGAAAAATTGAACATGAATTGTTCAATCAATTGTTACATTTCATTCTTCCATTTATCCAACAAGTTCAGAAAAATTCACATATTATTGCTCAGGTTGATTGTTTACTCTCTTTCGCAAAAATAGCTTCTGAGAATAATTATATCAAACCTATTATTGACGATAGTACAGATATCGAAATCAAAAATGGCCGTCATCCTGTCATTGAAAAACAACTTCCTATTGGTGAAGAATATGTTGCCAATGATCTGGTTTTGAATCGGAATCTTCAACAGATTATTATGATAACTGGTCCGAATATGAGTGGTAAATCTGCTATATTACGTCAAACAGCCTTGATTGTTTTGATGGCACAAATTGGCAGTTATGTACCAGCTCAAAATGCCAAAATTGGAATCGTTGACAAAATTTTTACAAGAGTGGGTGCCAGTGATAATATTTCTTTAGGTGAATCTACCTTTATGGTAGAAATGAATGAAACAGCAAGCATTTTAAACAATTTATCTGAGAGAAGTTTAATTTTACTCGATGAAATCGGAAGGGGAACAAGTACTTATGATGGTATTTCCATTGCTTGGGCCATAGCCGAGTATATTCATGAACACCCTACAAAATCTAAAACTTTATTCGCAACACATTATCATGAACTCAACGATATGAGTGAAACTTTTGAACGAATCAAAAACTTCAACGTTTCTGTAAAAGAGCTAAAAGATAATGTGATTTTTTTAAGAAAATTAGTCCCCGGTGGTAGTAAACACAGTTTTGGAATCCATGTAGCGAAATTGGCTGGTATGCCAACAGCTGTTTTACATAGAGCTAATAAAATATTGAAACGCCTGGAAAAAAGTCATGCCTCTGAGGATATTAAAGAAAAACTCAAAAATGGAGCTGAAAAGGATATGCAATTAAGTTTTTTCAATCTAGATGATCCTTTATTAGAGGAGATTAAGGAGGAAATTCTCAATACTAATATTGATGTCCTCACTCCAATAGAAGCTTTGATGAAATTGAATGAAATAAAACGAATGTTGGTGAAAAAGTAGTATTCTTAAAAATATCTAGAAAATTATCTCCATTCATTTTTAAATTAACATATTTCAAAATCCTTTAATTGTATTACCTTTGTGATGTAATTTAAATTCTATGTTTTTATTTATAAGTGGGGGGGAAATTTTTATCATACTTGTTATCGTTGTGATGTTATTTGGTGCAGATAAAATACCCGAAATGGCACGAGGATTAGGAAAAGGGATGCAACAATTAAAAAATGCAACCAACGAGGTTAAAAAGGAAATTACGGAATCCGGTAAAAATCATGGTATAGACACAAGTTTTGTAAAAGATATAAAAAAAGAAGTCAATAAGATTAAAGGTGATATAACTGAAAAAGTTGATGATATAACCGGACCTATAAAGCGCAATTTATAGTTTGACTTTACTCGATAAAATCATTCAATTTGACAAAGAACTTTTCATTTATTTAAATGGACTTGGCAGCGAAAAATGGGATTTTTTTTGGATGATTTTAACAAATCAATTTAGCTGGATTCCACTTTTTTTACTATTTCTTATATTAATTTATAAATCTTATGGTTGGAAAAAGTTACTTGTATTTCTGGTAATTATTGCCTTGTTAGTTACCTTTTCAGATCAATTTGTCAATTTTATTAAAAACTATTTTGAGAGGTTACGTCCCAATAGAGACCCTTCAATTAATGAGATGATCAGAATTGTTAAAAACTCTGCTGGTTTTAGTTTTGTCTCTGGTCATGCAACAAGTTCAATGGCAGTTACTTTGTTTCTTTATTTAACTTTAAAAAACCATTTTAAATACACCCTTTTATTTTTTACTTGGCCCTTAGTTTTTGCTTATAGCCGAATTTATGTGGGCGTACATTTTCCAATGGATATTTTTTGTGGGACTCTTTTAGGATTTATTATAGGATATTTATTCTATGGTTTAAGTTTAAAAATTCTTCAAAAAATTGAATAATAATAAAGTATTTAATGAAACCAACTAAGTCGATGGCAGAGCTCAGATGAATTATTCCGGTTAAACAACCATTAAATTACACCCTCTGATATCAGAATTATCAAATCTTCCCAATATTTCAAAAGTTCCATTTTGATAGGTTTTCCCCAAATCCTGAGTGGCAATAAAGGAACATGAATTAACATTTGCAAAATCGATAATATTAAGTCCTCCAGCTTTCCTATGGGGCAATAATACTAGGGCATCTTCACTATCTCTAATCAATACCCTCATCCAAGGTGGAGTTTTAAAGATTCCCATACCCAAAGAATATGCTTGAGACAGTAATTCTGTCATTCCGTATTCAGAATGAATTTTTGAAACCCCAAATCCTTCACATAGCGTTTTATGTAATTCCTCTCGAATCATTTCCTTACGTCTTCCCTTCATACCCCCAGTTTCCATAATGATGGTATTCTTCAATTCGAATTTTTGATATTCTATCAAATCCAACAGTGCAAATGAAACTCCAACAAGGAGTACTTTTTTATTTTTTCGATCCAGTCTAACCAATTTCCTAGATAATTCTTCCAAATTACCAAGATAAAACCCGCTTTCTGAAGAATTAGTTTTTTTTATCAAATCATCAATCATAAAAATCAAGGAGGAACCATTTCTTTCCAGATAATTAGGCAATAGTGCTAAAATTATATGGTCCTGAATGTTCCCGTAAAAATGCTCAAAACCCTTTATATAGCTTTTTTTATAAATTTCAATATCGGTAACATAGTGCTTACTTTGAACCGAATCCGTAGTGCCACTGCTTAAAAAAACTTGTTCAACAATATTCTTCGAAGTGACTACCTTTCGACTTTTAAAAAATTGAATAGGTAAAAATGGAATTTTTTCTATTTGTTGAATGGAATCAGGGTTCACTTTTAAAAAATTCAAATATTCTGAATATATTTTATTCTTGACAGACTGATAATGAAATATTTGTAGCGCTAGATCTTCAAATTTATTAGGGTTGATGTCATCAAATAATTGAGATCTTGTCATTCTATCATTTTAAACAAAAGTAAATCTTTTTTACGCAACCTAATTAACAATAAACCATCTAAATATAACTAAACCGAAAGAATTATATTGATTTATGCTGATGAAAAGGATTTTTTTTGTACTTTTTACGATTGTTATTGTTACTTCCTGTTCAAATGACGATAGTTCAACCTATCATTATGAATTATTGCCAGTTGCTGATGCAATAGTTCCTGAGAAGTTTGAATTTGGAAAAATATATAATATTGAGGTAAAATATATACAACCTGATGATTGTTATATATACAGTGAAGTATTATATGAGTATGATCATAATGACAGAAATATTGCGGTTATTTCAACGGTATTAGATGATAAAGTTTGTAGTCCGGCAGAAATTGAAAATCAAATGTCGTTTAAAGTACATGCCTTGCAATCAGATACATATAAATTTAAATTTTGGCAAGGAGATGATGACGAAGGAAATCCAATATATTTGATAAAAGAAGTTCCGGTTGAAGTTATAAATAATTAAATCCTTATGAGTTTACATCAACTCATTTTAAATTGTAAGAAGAGAGAAATCAAATCTCAATCGCAAATTTACCACTTGTTTGCTGGTAAGCTTTTTGCGATATGCTTAAAATACTCAAAAACTAAACAGGAAGCTGAAGATAATTTGCAGGATGCTTTTATTACAATTTTTGGTAAAATGGATCAATTTAAATTCAAAGGTTCGTTTGAGGGTTGGATGAAAAGAATTGTGATCAACACTTCTTTGCAAACATATAGGCAAAAAAATATTTTGAATTTAGTAGAAGAAAATTATCCTGAAGAGGTTGTTGTAGATATTAATGAAGAAGATTTGTCGTTGGAATTTCTATTAAAAATTATTCAGGAACTACCGGAAAGATACCGAATGGTCTTTAACTTGTACGTTTTAGATGGGTATTCACATAAGGAAATATCGGCGATGTTGGGCATAGCAGAAGGAACGTCAAAATCAAATTTATCAAGAGCGAGACTTATTTTAAAAGGAAAAGTAGAATCAAATCAACAGCAACAGACGGCTGGATTGTTTTAAATGGTAGAAAGAAAAAACATAGATAGGGTTTTTCAAGAAAACTTAAAAGACTTAGATATTAATCCAAGCAAAAAAGTATGGAATAATATTGAGGTTCATTTAACAGAAAGCCCTAAGAAAAGAGCTTTTGTTCCTTGGCAACGCTTAAGTGGAATTGCCATGGCAATTATGTTTTTATTAGCTGGTGGATTTTGGTATAACAATTTAAATTCAGTTTCCCAAAACCTTATTGAAGTAGATGATACTAGTGCAAATACTGAAATTGTAAATAGTGCTGAACATATCGCTGAAAATGAACTTGTTTCAAATGGTCAAAGTGAAATACTGGATCAAAATAAAACAACTAAAAGTAATGCTGTTAACAACGAAAAAGAAGAGTCAGTTTTTGTAAAAAAACCCAATAATAATGTGATTGTAACTGAAACAGATATTAAAACAATCTACGAATCCATTGACGACAAATATATTGTAAACGAAAGTGACTTTTTACAAAGTTTAAAGTCGAACGAAACTACAATAACCAATTTTGATCGTGTTAATCTTGAAAAAGAAAAACCTTCAACTAATCGAAATAAATGGTCAATAGGTACTATCATAGCACCAGTTTATTATAGTTCTATAGGAAATGGATCTCCCATTGATGAAAATTTAGCTAATAATTCAAAGGCCAGTGAAAATGCATTGTCAGTGGGTTTGAAATTAAATTATCAATTGAATAATAAAATAAATTTGCAATCTGGTATTAATAAGGTTGAGCTGGCATATGTAACTAAAAATGTTGGTGCTGTTTCCTCATCTGCAAAAGCTTCAAGTAACAATATCGATCCTAAGAATTCGGGTATTGTTTTGACTAATACAAGTGGTCAGTTTGATGGAATCCAATCTTCAATCGATAGTAAAAATAAATCCAGCTTGAATGGAGATTTAAATCAGACTATCGAGTATTTTGAACTTCCTTTAGAAATGAAGTATAACTTATATGAAAGTAAATTTGGAATTGATCTTGTTGGCGGGTTTAGCACCTACTTTTTAACCAATAATTCAGTTTCGATGGTAGCTCAAAATCAAATCATTGAATTGGGCAAAGCCAATAACTTAAACAGTCTTAATTTTAGTGGAAATTTTGGTGTTGATTTCGATTATAAAATTAACCAAAATTGGTTTTTAAATGTTGCTCCGATGTTTAAATATCAATTTAATACCTATTCTAATAATTCAGGAAACTTTCAACCTTATTATTTTGGGGTTTATTCTGGTTTAAATTATAGATTCTAAATTTTTACAAAACCCGAATCATTTCCTGGTTAGGATTTTGTATTTAATTTACTACTCAAATAATATCCCAATTAAAATTATCCTATCCAATAAATACTCTTATTTTTGCGTATAAAATAAAGTTTATTTACAACCAATAAAATTTAATCTAATGGAAGTTATAAGAACCGATTTCGGAATTAAAGAAGCTCTTACTCAATTGGGGGTTAAAGAAATAAATCAAGGAACATCTACCGGTTCAAATAGTTTTTCCAATGGAATCATTTTAGAATCTTATTCACCTGTGGATGGAAAATTAATTGGAAAGGTAAGAACCTCAACCAGGGAAGATTATGAGAAAGCAATTGGTCATGCAAGTTCAGCTTTCAAAATCTGGAGAAAAATGCCCGCCCCTCAAAGAGGTGAAATTGTTCGTCAGTTTGGAGATAAATTGCGAGAAATGAAAGAGCCTCTTGGAAAATTGGTGTCCTATGAAATGGGGAAAAGCTATCAGGAAGGATTGGGAGAAGTTCAGGAGATGATTGATATATGTGATTTTGCGGTAGGACTTTCCAGACAATTACACGGTTTAACAATGCATAGTGAGCGTGCTGGACATAGAATGTATGAACAATATCATTCTCTGGGAATAATTGGAATTATTTCAGCTTTTAACTTTCCAGTTGCCGTATGGGCTTGGAATACAGCTCTTGCATGGATTTGCGGCGATGTATGTATTTGGAAACCTAGTGAAAAAGCGCCTCTTTGCGGAATTGCCTGTCAAAATATAGCTGCAGAAGTTTTTAAATCAAATAACCTACCAGAAGGTATTTCATGTTTGATCAATGGTGATTATACGGTTGGAGAATTTATGACAACTGATTCTCGAATTCCATTAATATCTGCTACCGGTTCAACCCGAATGGGAAAAATTGTTGGAAAAACTGTAGGTGAAAGACTTGGAAGATCTTTATTAGAATTAGGAGGTAATAATGCGATCATTGTTACTCCAGATGCCGATATTAAAATGACGGTTATAGGAGCTGTTTTTGGGGCTGTTGGAACGGCGGGGCAAAGATGTACTTCTACCAGAAGATTGATCATCCACGAATCAATTTATGACAATGTGAAAAATGCTGTCACAGACGCCTATAAACAATTAAGGATTGGAAACCCATTGGATGAAAATAATCATGTGGGCCCATTAATTGATAAAGAAGCTGTGGAACAATATAAAGCTGCCTTGGATAAGGTTATTGAAGAAGGTGGAAATATTTTAGTTGAAGGTGGAGTTCTAGATGGAGAAGGCTACGAAAGTGGTTGCTATGTTAAGCCTGCTATCGCGGAAGCTGATAATTCATTTGAAATTGTTCAACATGAGACCTTTGCACCGGTTTTATATTTATTAAAATATCGTGGTGATGTTGAAGATGCCATTGATATTCAAAATGGAGTGGCTCAAGGCTTATCTTCTGCAATTATGACCAATAATTTACGTGAGGCAGAACGATTCCTTTCGGTGGGTGGCTCTGATTGTGGAATTGCCAATGTGAATATTGGAACTTCAGGAGCAGAAATTGGTGGAGCATTTGGCGGAGAAAAAGAAACAGGTGGAGGAAGAGAGTCTGGTTCTGATGCTTGGAAAGTTTATATGCGAAGACAAACTAATACCATCAATTATACAGAAAATTTACCCCTGGCACAAGGGATTAAATTTGATTTGTAAAAATTTTAAAATTAAGCATAAAAAAAGCCCCGATCTCTCGGGGCGGATACTGGTTGAAATAAATCAACCAAAATCAACTAACCAAACCTTATTTTATATATTTTTAAACTGATTTATTGTTTTCTTATTTCTCTTACAACGTATTCTTTTCAAATATGTTGTTTAAAAATTTCAAGATTTTTGAATTTTAACATTTTATATTTTGCATAACAAAATCCATTTCCAAAAATTTAGCGTCTTCAATCAAACTTTCATACTATAATGACGCAAAAATAATCTCTTTGTTACATTAAAAATCATAATCTATTGTTAAACTATTCACTAAAATTCTAATTGTTTAATAATAAGATTAGAACAGTATTATTTCAATATTCGTGCCAATTTAATTTATTGATTAAAATTTAAAAAATTACTGTTAATTTTAACTAAATTTTAATACTACCAAGACTATTTTAACGTTTTATAATAGAGTTTAACTTTTAAACTTATTGTTATGAAAAAACTAACACTGGCAATAGTTGTTTTTCTATTTGCTATTGGCTCTCTAGCTCAATCATATAAAGGGCAGGGTGACCACAAAATTAATTTGAGTTACGATCTATACGGTCTAGGAAATGGTATTAAGGCATCTTATGATTTAGGTCTTGGAAAAACGTTTTCAATAGGTATAGGAGGTACCTATTTTATAAGTAATAGCGATGAAGATTATTTTATATACCTTAGAACAAGTTATCACTTCGGAGATATACTAGATTTACCGAGACAACTTGATATCTATCCTGGTGTAGAATTGGGTTATTTGTCAACCGAAAATATTGGTATAGCTGGTTATCTAGGTATTCGCTATTTTTTTACAAAAAAAATTGGAGTTTTTACAGAAATTGGAAATAATGGAACTATTGGCCTATCATTTAATCTTTAGTTATGGTTGAAATACAGTCTCCATTTTTTTAACTCCTTTTATCTTGTGATAATTATTTTTACCATTAATTGAATAAACCAATATAGCTTCATCCTTTTCGAGTTCAAATGGGATGTTGGTATTCATTTTAGCATCCTCATTTTCACTTTCCAATTCAAACAATACTTCTGAAGTATTTAATACGCTATAACTACCTATCAAGGTAAATTTATCTGTCTGAAATTGGGGTACAATTTTATATTCTCTATTTTGAAAATAAATTGCTGAAAAACCCAAACTTGTGGTATTAAAATTACCAACAATTTTAATACTGACTCCATTAGTTCCTTTTTTCCCTGAAACCCAGTAAAAATATGTTTTTTCAATGATTGTAAATGGAACTTCATTCTCAACTGCTTGTGTTTTGCATTGAGAAAAACTCAATAAAAATAGAAATACTATTGATATAGCACTTAATTTTTTAATTATTTTCATAGTTTAATTTATTTTTAATATGCTCTTTCTTTTTTACCTTCATAAAAATTAACAAAGGCCTTGTTTACAACCTTCATTCCACCTTTTGTAGGGTAATTACCTGTAAAATACCAATCTCCTAGATGGTTCGGACATGCTTTATGCAATGTATCAATGGATTGAAAAATAATTTCAACTTTGGCATTAATATCTTCCGTTTTTAACAATTGAGATATTTTACCCGAAATCTGCTCTGCCGTAAAAGGCTCATACATCGCTTTTACATAATTTTCTGGGTTATCATTGTCAACATTTTCAATACATTTTTCATAAATGTCATCAATAATATAATATTGATCTGTATCTTTTAATAATTCTAAAGTGGCTTTAAATGCAATAAATTCTTCCAATTTTGCCATATCAATACCATAACAATCTGGATATCGAATTTGAGGAGCCGAAGAAACAACAATTATTTTTTTTGGATTTAATTTATCCAATATTTTGATAATACTTTTTTTAAGAGTTGTACCCCTCACAATACTATCGTCTATAATTACTAAATTATCTGTTGGTTTTACGACTCCATAGGTAATATCATAGACATGAGCCACTAAATCATCCCTACTTTTATCATCAGCAATAAAAGTTCTCAGTTTGGCGTCTTTGATTGCAATTTTTTCTATTCTAGGCCTTACTGATAATATTTCAGTTAACTTTTTAGCGGATATATTCTTATTGCCCTCTAAAATCGTTTTTAATTTATGTTCATTTAAATATTCTTCTGCAGCTTCAGAAAGCCCAAAAAAGGAGGTTTCTGCCGTATTCGGGATATATGAAAAAACCGTATTTGTAATATCATGATCAATATGTTCCAATACTTTGGGAAATATAAATTTTCCTAAATTCTTTCTTTCTTCATATATGGAGGCATCACTCCCCCTAGAAAAATAAATACGCTCAAAAGAACAAGCCTTATTTGGCAATTGATCCATTACTTGTTCAATTTTTACCGATCCATCCTTTTTTATAATCAAAGCATGAGCTCTTTCCAGTTCCTTAACTTCTTCAATATCCGCATTAAAAACAGTTTGAATTACAGGGCGTTCAGAAGCAACCACAACCACTTCATCATCCTGATAATAAAATGCAGGCCTGATGCCTGATGGGTCCCTCAAAACAAAGGCATCTCCATGTCCAATTAATCCAACCATTGAATAGCCGCCATCCCAATTTTTTGAAGCTCTGTTTAATATTTTTTGAATATTTAGCTCCTTACCGATTAATGGGGAAGCCTCCTTTTTACTAATTCCCTTTTGCTTGAATTTATAATATAAATCTAATACCTCATCATCTAAAAAGTGTCCAATTTTTTCTAAAATCGTAACTGTATCTGTATTCTCTTTTGGATGTTGACCTAATTCAATAAGTTCCTGCAAGATTTCACTTGAATTGGTCATATTAAAGTTCCCAGCAACAATTAAATTCTTGTGTTTCCAATTGTTCTGGCGCAAAAAGGGATGAACACTTTCTATACTGTTTTTACCAAAGGTCCCATATCTCACATGCCCCAAAAACAAATTTCCAACATAGGGCATGTTTTCAATTTGCCATTGTACGTCATCAATTTTATCCGGATTCTCTTTCAGAACTCCATTCAATCGTTGGTTAATTTTGGCAAAAACGTCCTGTATGGGTTGTTGTTCGTTAGACCTTACACGGCTAATATACCTTGTTCCGGGCTCCACGTCAAATTTTAAACTTGCAAATCCTGCTCCATCCTGCCCTCTATTATGCTGTTTTTCCATCAATAAATACATCTTATTGATTCCATAGAAAGCGGATCCATATTTGTCTTTGTAATATTGAATTGGTTTTAGCAACCTAACCAAAGCAATTCCACATTCGTGTTTAATAGCATCACTCATTTAAGATATTTTTTAGTTTTATTTCAATGGTCTAATCTATGTTAATTCAATTTCAAACTGGGTTAATTCCTTAAATTGTTGTAAACGATTTTGAACCTCTTTCTTTGTTAGGTTTTCCATTCTTTCTGTTCCGAATTTTTCAACACTAAAAGATGCAAGATTCGAACCATAAATAACGGCCCTTTTCAAATTTTCAAATGAAATATCATTTGTATTGGCCAAATATCCAATAAATCCTCCAGCAAAGGTGTCTCCAGCACCTGTCGGGTCGAAAACTTCCTCCAGTGGCAAGGCTGGTGCGAAAAATATGTCTCCATTATTAAAAAGTAATGCTCCGTGTTCTCCTTTTTTTATCACCACATATTTAGGTCCCATTTTATGAATTTTCTGAGCGGCTCTTACCAACGAATATTCCCCACTTAATTGTCTGGCTTCTTCATCATTAATAGTAATTACATCAATTTTTTCAATTACATCCAATAATTCATCCAGTGTATGATCCATCCAAAAATCCATAGTGTCTAATACAATTAACTTTGGTTTGGTTTCCATTTGGTTTATAACTGATAATTGAACCGATGGATGCAAATTACCCAGCATTAAAAATTCCGAATCTTTATAATTATCCGGAACTATGGGTTTAAAATCAGCCAATACATTTAAATCCGTTATCAGAGTATCACGGGTATTTAAATCGTTATGATACTTTCCACTCCAAAAAAAGGTCTTCCCTTCCTTAACAATTTCAATTCCAGATATATCAATACTCTTGCTTGATAACATTGATAAATATTCTTCCGGAAAATCCCCTCCTACCACCGAAACTATACTAGAGTTTACTCCAAAATTAGCTGCAGACAACCCAATATAAGTAGCTGCTCCACCTAATATTTTATCCGTTTTCCCAAAAGGTGTTTCAATTGCATCAAAAGCAACCGTTCCTACGATTAAAAGTTTCCCCATATGATGAGTATTATGTATTTTTGCAAAAATAAGTTTTAAAAATGATTATTAAAGAAATACAGGAAGAAATTATTGATGAATTCGCCATGTTTGATGATTGGATGGAACGCTATGAATATATAATTGAAATTGGAAAATCTCTTCCATTGATTGATACTAAGAATAAAACGGATCAAAATCTAATAAAAGGGTGCCAATCGAAAGTCTGGCTTCATGCTGATTTTGATAATGATAAAGTGCAATATACCGCAGACAGCGATGCTATATTAACCAAAGGTATCATAGCCTTACTATTAAGAGTTTATTCCGATCAAAACCCAAAAGATATTCTTGATTCTGATACTCTGTTTATTGATGAAATTGGATTAAAAGAGCATTTATCTCCTACACGCGCCAATGGATTGGTTTCTATGATTAAACAACTAAAATTGTACGCACTCGCATTTCAGGCAAAAAATAAAATATTTTAATTTTTATGAATCCAAAAATTAAATAAATCAAATCTTCCTTTTTAAAAACAAATTCATTCACTTACTAACGTGATGTACAATTTTATTACCTTTGCTCTTATTTAGAATCATTTTAAAAAGGAATAAATGGATAAACCAAATAATGATGATATCGGGGAAAAAATTGTGGAGGTAATTAAAACCATCTATGATCCTGAAATACCTGTTGATATATATGAATTGGGATTGATATATGATGTATTTGTCAATGACGAGATGGATGTAAAAGTATTGATGACACTTACTTCACCTAATTGTCCAGTTGCCGAGACATTACCTGTAGAGGTTGAGGAAAAAATAAAAACCATTGATATTGTAAAAAATGCTGAAGTTGAAATTACTTTTGATCCAACCTGGACTCAGGAAATGATGAGTGAAGAAGCCAAATTAGAACTTGGTTTTTTATAAATATAGATATTGATGCCAAATGAAATTATAAATAGAGTTACCAATAGTAAACTAATTTCTATTGATCTAGAAGACTTTTACCCAAAAGGTGAAAGAGTCTTATTTGATATTAAAAAATGGCTTTTTGAAGATCAAATTTTAAAAGAAAAAGATTTTCGAGTGTATGTTCAAAATCATGATTGGTCTTCTTATCAAAATAAGTATGTGGCATTGACTTGTTTATCAGATGCTATTATTCCTTCCTGGGCTTATCTGCTAATTACAGTATCTCTTTCTCCATATACTAAAAAAATTGTTATAGGAAATTTGGAATTATTAGAATTATCAATATTTCAAGAAATAATCAATGACTTTCCAGTAGTAAATTATTCGGGAAAACAGGTAATTATAAAAGGATGTTCAAAACATCAAATTCCTCATACTGCTTATTCTCAACTAATCAACAAATTACTTCCAGTAGCAAAATCTATTATGTACGGGGAAGCATGTTCAAATGTTCCTCTTTATAAAAGAAAAAACATGAATAATTTGTAGTTTTACCCTCTCAATTTTAAATTAACTAACCCAATGAAAAAAATAATATTGATAATCACACTAATTGTATCTGTTACAATGGTGAATGCTCAAACCAAAGAAGAATTGGAATCTGAGCTTGGTATTAAAA